>CAYHWX010000023.1:0-40456 GCA_964360245.1 uncultured Vicingus sp. | reverse complement strand
TGTGAGCCAACAAATATTAAACCTCCAACAATAGTCCAAAACATCCACAACATTACTTTATTTCTATCCATTCTGTGGCCGGCCTCAACTGCCAACACCATGGTAACAGAACTCATAATTAAAATAAAAGTCATGAATGCAACGTAAATTAATGGATGATGTCCTTCCATAAATGGAAAATGAGTAAACACATTCTCTGCTGAAGGCCAAATGCTTGAGTAATTGTGACGATAAAAGCCGTAAGCAGCTAAAAATCCAGTAAAAGATAAGGCATCAGACATTAAGAAAAACCACATCATTAACTTTCCATAACTTGCACCAAACGGAGAGTTATTATCTCCTGCCCATGCTGTTTTACTATCTACTACTTCTGTATGAGACATATTTTATTATTTATTATCAACTAAACTATTACGAATTTTAGAAAAAAGAAAAGGTAAACCCATAATCCACCTAAAAAGTGCCAATAAGTTAAACTTACTTGTACTCCTAAAAAATTAACAGGACTGTATTTTTCTTTAACTGTTTTAACTAATACCACTAGTAAGCTAATTAAGCCACCTACTAAATGTGCAACATGTAAGAATGTTAGCAAGTATAAATAAGAACTCTGTTGTGTACTTTGACTTCCAACAGCATAAATTCCTTTTTGATATAAATTTGTCCAGCCTAAAAATTGAGAAAATACAAAAAGCAATCCTAAAATTAGTGTTGAAGAAATACAAATTTTTGCCACGCCTAAATTTCCATTTTTAATAGCAATTAGTCCAAAATGAAAAGCAACACTACTTAATATGATTATAATTGTACTAATGGTAAAAGCAAAAGGTAATTCAATTTGAATAAATGCTCCACCTCCCTGACTAACAACAACAGCACTTGTTAAGCCACTAAAAAACATAATAATACTAACAATGCCAATCCAAAGAAGTGGTTTAGAAGTTTTGCTACGATTATCTTCTTTAAAATTTATATTTTCCATGGTAACTGCAGTCATTATATTTTATTAATGTCCTCCATCTTTTTCATTTTCACCCATTGGAACTGTTTGTGGAATAAAATCATCACCTGAAATGTATTCCCCATTTTCATCAACTTTACTATAATCGTAAGGCCATCTATGTACTTCAGGAATTTCACCGTACCAATTTCCGTGAAAATGTTCTACGGGAGCAGTCCATTCTAAAGAGTTTCCTTTCCATGGATTTTGTGGAGCTTTTGGACCTTTTAACGCACTATAAACAAAGTTGAAAAAGAAAATTAATTGTGCAAAAAATGCAATGATTGCAAAGGTGCTCACAAACTGATTAATATCAATCATGTTATCAAAAAGAGGAAATTCAGAATTTGTATAATATCTTCTTGGAACACCCGCTAACCCTAAAAAGTGCATAGGAAAAAAGATGCCATAAGCAGAAACAATGGTGAACCAAAAATGAATATTTCCTAATTTATTGTTCATCATTCGACCAAACATTTTAGGAAACCAATGATAAACACCAGCAAACATTCCAAAAATAGCAGATAATCCCATAACAATATGAAAGTGACCTACTACAAAGTAAGTATCATGTACATTAATATCTAAAGCAGAATCACCCAATATTAACCCAGTAACTCCTCCAGTAATAAATGTTGAGACTAATCCAATACTAAATAATGCAGCTGGAGAGAAAACAATGTTACCCTTCCATAAGGTAGTAAGGTAATTAAAAACTTTAACAGCAGAAGGAATTGCTATTAATAAGGTGGTGAAAGTAAATACTGCACCTAAAAAAGGATTCATACCTGTTACAAACATGTGATGACCCCACACAATAAAAGAAAGAAAGGCAATTGCCATCATAGAGCCAATCATTGCTCGATACCCAAAAATAGGTTTTCTAGACATGGTTGAAATAATTTCTGATGTAATTCCTAATGCAGGCAACAGTACAATATAAACCTCAGGATGGCCTAAGAACCAAAATAAATGTTCAAATAAAATTGGACTACCTCCTGAATGGTCTAAAACTTGACCTCCAATATAAATATCTGACAAATAAAAACTTGTTCCGAAACTTCTATCAAAAACTAACAATAAAGCTGCGGATAACAATACAGGAAAAGATAAAACTCCAATAATTGCTGTTAACAAAAATGCCCAAATAGTTAACGGAAGTCTTGTCATAGACATCCCTTTTGTTCTCAGGTTTAAAATAGTAACAATGTAATTTAAACTTCCTAATAATGAACCTACAATAAATAGAGCCATAGCAATTAGCCATAAAGTCATTCCTAACCCTGAACCTGGTATTGCCTGAGGCAAAGCACTTAATGGGGGATAAATTGTCCATCCTCCAGAAGCCGATCCACCTTCAACAAACAAAGAAATAAGCATTATTACAGATGAAATAAAGAAAAACCAAAAGGATAGCATGTTTAAAAATCCTGAAGCCATATCTCTTGCTCCTATTTGCAAAGGAATAAGAAGATTACTAAATGTTCCACTTAGTCCCCCTGTTAATAAGAAAAATACCATGATAGTTCCGTGCATGGTAACTAATGCCAAGTATTTGTCAGGTGCTATCACTCCATTTTCTGCCCAACTTCCTAATAATAAATCTATCACTTTAAAACTTTCACCAGGCCAACCTAATTGTAATCTAAATAAGGTTGACATTGTTAGTCCAATAAATCCCATTAAAAATCCAGTTATCAAAAACTGTTTAGAAATCATTTTATGATCGGTACTAAATATGTACTTAAATAAAAAATCTTCTTTTTGATGATGATGTGTGCTCATTTTATATTCATTAAAAAATATTCTTAATCCGTCAGATGAAGGATGTTTTACTGTTTAAATTCTTTTTGTTCAGCTAACCACTTGTCGTAATCTTGTTGGTTTTCAACTATGATATCCATTTGCATATTATAATGAGCAGCACCACAAATTTTATTACATAACAAAATGTAATTAAAATCAGGATTTTTGGTAATTCTTCTCATCTCTGAAGTAGTAATGGTGGGTACAAAATTAAATTGCGTTTTCATACCTGGCACACAATTCATCTGAGCTCTAAAATGAGGCATGTAAGCACTATGAATTACATCTAAAGCTCGAAATACAAATTGTACAGGCACATTTACAGGCAAATGAAACTCACCTTTTATTAACTTATCATCTTTTGCATTTACATCTAAGGTATCAACACCAGTAGCATTAACTCCTTCGATTAATGTAACATGAGAGCGACCTAGTATTTTATCTTTTCCTGCATATCTTGCAGTCCATGTAAATTGCTGTCCAGTTAATTCAATCAAAACATGGTCGGTTTCTTCAGGAACTGGAGTCATTGTTGAATTCCAGTTTGTTAATCCCATCAAAATAAGAACTGTAAGTGCAATTGAAGGAACTGTTGTCCAGATTAATTCTAATCTATTACTATGAGTAAAAAAAAGTGCTTTTCTTTTGGAACTAAAAGCATATTTGTAAGAAAACCAACATAAAAAAACATGAGTAATAATAAATACTGGTGTTATTATCCATAATGTTAAATTCATTAAAAAATCGATTCCGACACCATGTTCTGAGGCAGAAACAGGCAAAAGCAAACCTCCCCAAGCCCAAATTTGCCATGCGAAAAATCCCATGTAGGCAAAAAGAAAAATAAACACCATCAAAGCTTGGCCTTTCGAGTCTTT
The DNA here is from genome assembly GCA_964360245.1 of uncultured Vicingus sp. Lineage (GTDB taxonomy): Bacteria > Bacteroidota > Bacteroidia > Flavobacteriales_E > Vicingaceae. The sequence continues at coordinate 36,772 of CAYHWX010000023.1, read as the reverse complement.
TTCTTTTATCTCATAAATTAATTCTCCCTTATTTTTAGCACCTAGTTCTGCTATTTTTAAAAACTGCACACCTGTTACTATGGCTAGTAATATTATTAATACTATAATTGTGGTTATCATTGTTAAAAGACGTTCTAATTATTACTCTAAATTATTTCTTCATCTCATTTTAATGCACTCCTGTTGACAATTGCTTTTATGAGGATTATTTACAAATTATTAAATTATGTTTTATAACACATTTTTTCAATTTTCGAAAATAATATTAAAATTGAATTTTCACAAATTTAAAACAATAAAACATTAATTTCTTTAAATTTTAGAGAAGACTTCTAAGTCTGTTTTGATCTAAAATAAGGATACTTTTTTTTACAGTATCTATTATTTTTTCTTCCTTAAATTTCGCTAATGTTCTTATCACATTTGCTGTATTCATATTTGCAATTGCGGCAATTTCTCTTCGTTTTATTTTTATTGCCAAAGTTTTGCCATCCGCTTCAAAGCCGAAAAACTCTATTAATTCATTTAAAGCAAACGCCAAACGTTCTTCTATTTGTTTTTGTGTTAAATTAAGTAACTTCTCTTTTAAATTTTCTATTTGCTCTGAAAAATTTTGAATAATTTTTAATGCAAATTCTGGGTTGTTTCTAATCACTTTAAAAAGGTGTTCTTTTTTTATAAGGCATAAAGCAACATCTTCAACTGCAATAGCTGAAGTTGTATAATTGCGTTCCCCCATTAAATCGTCAAATCCAACAAAATCGACAGGTTTATGTAATTTAACAATAAATTCATTTTCTATTTTCCCTGATTTAATTAGTTTAACTTTTCCTTCAGTGAGACATAGCAACCCTTTTGGCATAGCTCCTTCTGTATATAAAAAATCTCCTTTATCAAAAAATAATTTCTCTCTTCCTTTATCAAGAATAGTCAATTCAGACTCACTTAAATCTTTAAATAAAGAGAAATTTGCTTTTAAACATGTAGCACAATTACCTATACACCCTTCCATAATAATAAAACTTAATTATAGGTAAAATTATTAAAAAATAACTTATATATGTAGATGAACACTTTCATCATACATTGGATGATTTTTTACTGCTAAAGGTGCTTTAGCTAATGATTTTAATATAGTAAAAATAAATATGCCTAAAAATAGTAAGAACATCCCTATCTCAATCCATCCAAGTTGACCATGTTCGTGCATAGTTCCTGGTAAAACCATCACCAATACATCTAAAAAATGTGTAAAAAATAAGATTAAGGCTACTGGTAAAATAAACACTACATTTCTTTTTGCATCCCTTGCCATTAATACAAAAAATGGTAAAAGAAAGTTGATAAAAAATGTTCCTAAATACAATAATTTATAATTTTCTAATCGTGCCACATAATAAGTTGTTTCTTCTGGCACATTGGCATACCATATTAACATAAATTGTGCAAACCACAAATAAGACCATAACATACTTATTGCAAACATCCACTTCACTAAATCATGGATATGACTGTTATTTACGTCTTTTAATAAATCTTTACTTTTTAAATAAAGCACTAATACAACAGCAACAATCATACATGAAATCCACATGCCTGAGAATGCATACCAACCAAATAAGGTACTAAACCAGTGAACATCTATCGACATCATCCAATCCCAAGCAGATGCTGTTGATGAATAAGCAAAAAATACGATGAATAAAACTCCCATTAAAATACTTTTTCTATAAATAGGGGAAACGCCATCACTAATTTGGGTTAAATCTAATTGGTCTTCTTTTAAAGAATTTTTTCTAAACCAATTGGCAAAAAATAACCAAATTCCTAAGAATAGTATTGCTCTAGTCCAAAAAAATGGCAAGTTTAAATAAGATGATTTTCCTGTAATAATTTTATCGTATTCTGGACTTAAAGGGTCAGTAATTCCTTCCGCCATCCAATGATAAAGATGAGTCATGTGTAAAGAACTTGCTACTAAAACAACTAACAATAGTAAGGCACCTATAGGCATAAAAGTCATGATGGCTTGAAATATTCTTTGTGTAGTAACACCCAAAGCCATTTCTGCTACATATTGTAATGCTAAAAAGAATGTTGCTGCTAAAGAAATTGTAAAAAAGAAATATCCATTTACTAATAAATTAGCCCACAAACGTTGATCTGTATGTGCATGGCTCGTAAATATTCCTATGAATAAAGAGATTAAGCCGACTACGATTAATATTATTGTAGTCATTTTTGCTTTTTTTGATAGTGTATATTCCATAATTGAAATAATATTATTTTTTAATAGCTTTTTATTGTATTTTAGTTACCTCACTAATTATATTAGTAGTATCAACTTTTATAGAATCTGTTATTGCTTGATTAGGATTTAGTCCCATAAAAGTACCTCTGATATAATGTATCAAAAACCATCTTTCTTCTTTATTTAATTGAGACGCATGAGATCCCATTAGATTTCTCCCATAAGTAAGTGAGTGAAACATTCTTCCTTCAGGGATATCTAATCCTGGTGCAAATTTTACAGGAAGTGGTGGAAATTTATTGAGTTGCACAAGTGTTCCATCTCCTTGACCAGCTGTACCATGACAATGAACACAAAACATTCCAAATAAAATTTTTCCTTCACTAATTGATTCTTCAGTCATTGGAAATGGGCTCTTCAAATTAGCTGCTGCAAGTGCTTCTCCTGCAATAGAGTTTTCATAAGGATAGGGAGTAAATCCTCTTGGTATTGTTCCATTAACAGGAATTCGTGCAGACATAGCATATCGAATAGAATCGTTACCTTGTTTCCCTCTTAATTCACCATAATCTACATAAGCCTCAACTGATGGAGAACGAAACATGTCTGGCATATATTCAGGTGCCATTCCATCTTTTTGTTTACAAGAAATAATAGAAAATACAACTGTAATTACAGTTAATTTTGATACTATATTTAAATACTTTCTTTTCATCTGTATTAAATTATTTTTCATCAATTTCTAAAACACAAGTTTGATCAATTAATGTTATTATTTCATCTTTACTTAACGAATTGTCTGATGGATGAATTTCCATAACAAACCGATCATCAGTTGTTCTTGAATAAGGATTTCTAGCTATAACACCAGGCAATGTCCAATTCCTGAGTAAATAAGTAATTGCCATTCCATGAGCAGCACACAAAACACCGAACTCAAATATTACAGGAACAAAGGATGGAATGTTGGTAAATAGTGAAAAGTTTGGTTTACCTCCAACATTTAATGGCCAATCATAAATCATCATGTACCACAATCCTAAAAGTGCTAATGAAACCCCAATCATGCCATAAATAAAACCTGTAATAGCTATTCTTGTTCTTTTTAATCCGATTACAGGATCTAAACCATGAATAGGAAATGGCGAAAAGACATCCCTGATATGAATTCCGTTAGCAACTAAATGTTTTGCACTTTCCAAAAGCACATAATCATCATCATAAATTGCATATATTTTTTTATCTGTCATAACTATAGCTATTCAAAAATTATTTTATATCTTTTTTAAATACTGGATGAAGTGCTTTGAATTCTTCATCACTCATGTTTTTATATTTTTCTCCAGATGATTTCAAAATAGTTTTTACTTCATTGAAAGCTAAGACTGGGAAGTATTTTAAGAATAATAAATAAAATACCGAGAAAATACCAAGTGTTCCGATATAAACTCCTAAATCAACAAAAGTTGGGAAAAACATTCTCCATGTTGAAGGTAAGTAATCACGACTAAGACAAGTAACAATGATATCAAAACGTTCAAACCACATTCCTATATTGATAATAATTGATATGATAAAAGTTAATACCAAACTTGTTCTAACTTTTTTAAACCATAAGGTAGCAGGAGTAATAAAGTTACAGAAAATTAATGACCAAAATGCCCAAGCATAAGGGCCTGTTGCTGCACCAGCCGACATGTAAACATAACTTTCGTATTTAACTCCAGTGTACCATCCAATAAAAAATTCTGTAGCATAAGCAACTCCAACAATACCACCTGTTACAATTATAACAAGATTCATATATTCGATATGCTTAACAGTTATTATGTATTCTAACCGCATTGCTTTTCTAGCGATAAGCATCAAAGTTTGAACCATAGCAAATCCCGAGAAAACAGCTCCTGCTACAAAATATGGTGGAAATATGGTACTGTGCCAACCAGGAACTATTGATGTAGCAAAATCCATAGATACAATAGAGTGCACAGAAAAAACTAAAGGTGTTGCTAATCCAGCTAAAACTAAAGATACTTCTTCAAATCGTTGCCAAGCTTTTGCATTTCCAGTCCAACCAAAACTTAATAAACTGTACATTAATTTAGGCACTGGCTTTCTAGCACGGTCTCGAATAGTAGCAAAATCAGGAATTAAACCGATGTACCAAAATACTAATGAAACCGATAGATAAGTACTAATTGCAAATACGTCCCATAAAAGTGGTGAGTTAAAGTTTACCCACAATGAACCAAATTGGTTTGGTAAAGGAAATACCCAATAAGCCATCCAAATTCTTCCCATGTGAATCATTGGAAAAGTACCAGCCATAAAAACAGCAAAGATGGTCATCGCTTCGGCAGGTCTATTAATTGCCATTCTCCATTTTTGACGAAACAATAATAATACAGCAGAAATTAAAGTTCCAGCATGACCAATTCCAACCCACCAAACAAAGTTGGTAATGTCCCACGCCCAACCCATAGTATTATTCAATCCCCAAGTTCCAATACCAACTCCAATTAAATATAAAATACTACAAACACCCCAAATGGCAACTATCGTAGCTATGGTCATTAATACTTTCCATAATTTAGTTGGTTCATGTTCTATGGCATGTAAAACATCGTTTGTTATCTTGCTATAAGTAACATCGTCACCTAAAATTAATGGTTCTCTAATTGCTGCTTCTTTATGCATTATGCTATACTTTTAATAAAACTTATTAAGCTTCTTCTGTTGTTAAATTTCTAACCTTGGTTTGATAATAAACGTTTGGCTGTTGTCCTTTTTCTTCGATCACTCTAAAAGCTCTGTCATTTTCCATATCTAATCTTACCAAACTTTCTGTATCATTAAGATCTCCAAATGTAATTGCATTAGTAGGGCAAGAAGATGAACATGCTGTTTGAATAGACCCATCAACAACTTTTGCACCTGCTTTTTTAGCTTCTAACTTTCCTGCTTGAATTCGTTGAACACATAAGCTACATTTTTCCATTACCCCTCTTGTTCTAACAACAACGTCAGGATTCAACACCATTCTTCCTAAATCATCTTGTGATGGATTAAAATCTGTAAATAATTTATACGCTGTATAATTATACCAGTTAAATCTTCTTACTTTATATGCACAGTTATTTGCACAATATCTTGTTCCAATACAACGGTTATAAGCCATCATATTTAGACCTTCATTACTATGCGTTGTTGCTGCAACAGGACAAACAGTTTCACATCCAGCGTGATTACAATGTTGACACATCATTGGTTGGTGAATTACCATAGGATAATCGGCAGGAGATTCCATTTCTTGATAAGAGAATGTTGTTCCATTTCCTGTAGCTTCTTTCGTTTTTTCTAAAGTCCCTTCAATGTCTCCAACATTTTGATAAGCACTTGCGTAGTATCTATCAATTCTCATCCAATGCATACTTCTTGCTCTTAACACTTCATCTTTTCCTATTACCGCAATGTTGTTTTCTGCAATACAAGAGGTGACGCAAGCACTACAACCAGTGCAAGTGTTTAAATCTATTGACATTCCCCATCTATGACCAATATTCTCTACCGGTTGATCGCCCCAAAGGTCAAATGATTTTAATCCTTTTTCGACCCATTTATCACCTTCATTTACTTCTAATACAGAAGTTGGATTAAACTCTTCTTTATTTCCTTCTTTATAAACATCAATAGTTGTTTCTCTAACAATTGCTTCTCTGCCCATTATGGTGTGATGAACTTGAGTGCAAGCAATATAATATGGTTCTGTGGTTTCAACATTAGTTAAAGTAGCTACTCCATAATAAGAAATTCCATCTTTAGTTGAAGCTACTAATGGGTAAGCATTTTTACCAACAGGTTCTGCAATATTTCCAACTTTTTTACCATACCCTAAAGCCAATCCAATAGTTCCTTTTGCTTGACCAGGCTGAGCAATTACAGGTAAGTTATTAACTGTTTTTCCATTAACTGTTACGTTAACAACATTCATTTCTTCTTTTTGTCCAAAATGTGTATTGTATCCTTTTGCCTTCATTTCGGCTGGATTCATAGATACATAATTGTCCCAAGTTATTTTAGTGATTGGGTCAGGTAATTCTTGTAACCACGGATTATCAGCACCTGCTCCATCTCCTATTCCAATATTTTGAGTTAATTCTATTTCTAATTCACCACTTTTAATAGTAGCAATAGCCGATGCAGCTTTAGCAATATCTCCATTAAATACTAGCTTTTCGAAACCTGTAATAGGGTTTGAAGGAAATTCAACTACTCCGTCGTGTAAAGATTTATTCCAAAAATCAGTAAAAAATAAGATAGAAGATTGCTGAGTAAAGATGCTTTTCTCCCAGATTGATTTAATATAATCGTAATAAGTAGTTGTGCTTCCTGACCAAATTAAAATACTTTCCTCTGCTTGTCGAGTGTTAAATAATGGAGAAATAGTAGGTTGAGTTAATGAATAGTGTCCTGTTACTGGATTGGCATCATTCCACGACTCTAATTGGTGGTGAGTTGCACAAACATAGTTACATGCTGCGGCTGTATCATTCATTTTAGTAGCAAAACAAACAGTAGTTTTTACCTTTGCTAAAGCTGCTTTAAACTCATCGCCCAGTGTAAAAACTGGGTCAACACCAACTATTAATAACGCATCTACTTTTCCAGCATTCATATCTGCAACTAATTCTGCTACTCGGCTATCGATACCTAATTTTGTATTTGAATTTTTATCAAAATTGATAGTTTTGCCATAGTTATCTAATAAAGAGTTGATGGCATTAACAATAATTTGTACATTTTTATCATTCGAACCACAAACAACTATTGATTCTCCTTTGGTTGCTAATAATGCTTTTGCAGCTTTATTAATTTGGCTATTATAAATGGTTTTTGGTGCATCAATACTACCACCAATAGCTTTGTAAATACTTGCTACAATTTTCCCATATTCAGATGGTTTAACTGGAGTTCTCACATCTGCGTTGGAACCAGACAAAGACATATTGGCTTCGAACTGAAAATGTTTTGACATCCAATCATTTTCTGGTTTACGAGTTTGAGCATAATCATTAATGTACATTAATGAATCTAACCAATTACCCATAAAATCGGCACCAACACTCACTATTGTTTTTGCTTTTTTGAAATTATAAGTAGGGATATAAAAGTTTGTCCCAAAAGACTCTCCATTTGCCTCTATGATTCCAGAATATGAAATTGCGTCATATCGAACCCAATTACTAGCATTATAACCCCTTAAATTTCCTTTTTCATCCAACACTTTTTTACCGATAAATTCGCTAATTATTGTTGTAAATGAAGGGCTAATAATGGTATTTGTTAATACTTTAATGTTAGTCGAATTTTGTAAATCTTTACTAATAGCAGCATCAATAGTTGCCCAATCTGTTGCTACTCCACCAATCATAGGTGCTTTTAACCGATTGCTATCATACAAAGACAGCACAGAAGAATTAACTCTTGCATTGACTGCTCCTTTAGTTAAGGTTGATTCCGAATTACCAACAATATGAATTGGTCGCCCTTCCCTAGTTTTAACTAATATTGGAGCATAATCATTACTGTCATAATATGTTGAAGCATAATAATTAGCTTTACCAGGAGTAATTTCTTCTGGTTTATTTAGGTAAGGAATTGCTTTGGTAACTGGTGTTTCACAAGCAGCTAAAGAAGCTGCTGCCACACCAAATCCTAAGTATTTAAGAAAATCTCTTCTTGTTGTTGAAGAACTTTCTAATGAATTTTTATCACCTAAAAATTCATCTACTGGTATATCTTCTGGAAATTCATTTTTACTTGCTTCTAAAAACTGAGGAACCTCGTTTAGTTGATCTATATCTTTCCAGTATTTTTTTGAATTAGCCATATCTTATTTTAAAGCTTAATTTTTTAATATTTTAATAATGACATTTTGCACATTCCCATCCACCAATTTCATCCACGGTTAGTTTACCATCAGCAAGTACTTTTTCCTTAAACTCAGGAGTCATTCTAGCATGCATATCATCGTAATAGCCATTACCTTCAGTTGAAACAGATGTTGCTTTGTGACATGTAATACACCATTTCATGGTTAATTGAGCATCTTGTGCAACAACATCCATAGTTTCTACTGTGCCATGGCAAGCTTGACATTGTTGTTTTCCAGCAGTTACGTGTTGTTCATGGCTAAAGAAAACATGCTCAGGTAAATTATGGACTTTAACCCATTTTACAGGCTTTGGATTGTTACCATAAATTTGGGTATCTTTATTATAATCAAGAAAATCATATAATTTTTGAATTTCTTCCGTCATTGAATATTCTGTTCCATTATACAAAAACGTTTTTCCATTGGAACCATCAATTGCTTTATGGCAATTCATACATACATTTAATGAGGGGATTCCAGATGTTTTACTGTGACGAGCACTGGAGTGACAATAATTACAATCTATTATTTTATTAGCACCAACATGTACTAGATGTGAAAACTTGATGGGTTGCTCAGGTTTATATCCTTGATGAACGCCTATTTGAAAAGCTCCATCCATTAAATTAACTAATCCTCCGAAAATAAAAATGATAATTAAAACAACCATCAACTTTGGATTCTTTTTAACAATAGCTTTAATATCGCCTATTACTGAATCTGGACCATCATATTCTTTTCCTTCATCTTTTGCAAGAGCTTTTTTAGTTGCTATTTTAAGTCTAATTAGAACTACCACTAATGTTAGAAGTAATAAAATTAAAACTCCAAAAACATACAACATGGTTGAATTATCTGGTGCTACTACAACATTAGTTTGGTCTGTGGGTGATGCAGCTATAGGTTCTCCAGCAGTAGGATTTTTGATATACTCTAAAATTGCATCAATTTCTTCTGGACTTACAGCTTGTGGAGGCATGGGAATTTTACCATTTGCTTCAAAAACTGCTTGAGCATCCGCATCTCCAGAAGCAATAAACTCTCCAGAATTTGCAATCCATTTCCCTAACCATTCTCTAGTTCTTTTTTCAGTTATTCCTTGCAAACCAGGACCTACCACTTTATTACTTCCAACACTATGACATGCCGCACAATTTGCTTTAAATATTTTAGCTCCATCAATAGTTTTTCCCTGAGAATATATAAATAACTGAAAGAATAAAAAAGAAAGACTAAATAAAGTTGCTTTTAAGAGTGCTCTTCCATTTATCATTTTGGATATCTTGCTCATAATAAAATAGTTACAATTATTTCGTAAAATTAATTATTAAATGAATGTCAAAATTAATACAATCCCTTATTTTTTGTAATGAATTAATAAAAATTAATCAGATTTAGAATCATTCTAAATTACTTAACTGTGATTGATATCATCTTTGATAAAAAAACATTATGTTCAATAACATATAAAAAGCTGCAAATATAATAATTATCTCAAATTTTGGCTCATTTATTGTTTTAAAAAACGCTTTAAAAAATCATTAAAAAAATAGTTGTAATTTTGAAAAATAACTAATTGATAAGTACACATGTTAAGAGTATTATTCATCTTTATTTTTGTTGTTTTTTTTAAACTATCTCACGCTCAAGAGTATCATAAAAATGATTCTGCAAATAGCAAAACTACCGTTATTCTACAAGATAATAGATTAAGTGAATTATGTGAAACTTATACTTCTTCTTTTAAGTTAATGGGTTTCCGAATTCAAATATTTTCTGGTAATAGCAAACAACCTGCTCGAGATGCTCGATTAATTTTTATCAATTCATTTAATGATATAAAAGCTCATGAAATTTACGAACAGCCTTATTTTAAAGTTAGAGTTGGTGATTTTAGAACTAAAATTGAAGCCTTAAAATTTAAAATCGAATTATCCAAATACTTCCCAAATTGTTTTATTATAAGGGATGAAATTGATTTCAAAGAGAATATAAATTAAAAATCTGAGAGAACTACTCCCCTCAGATTTAGAATATTAAACAATTATTTTCCTTTCTTAAGATACTTTTTATTTCAGTTTTTGTTTTACTTCTACCTCTTCGTAAGCTTCAACAATATCTCCAATTTTTATATCATTATAATTAGCAATATTTAACCCACACTCGTAACCTTTTGTTACTTCTTTCACATCATCTTTAAATCTTTTTAAAGATCCTAACTCGCCAGTATAGATTACAATTCCTTCTCTAATTAATCGAACTTTGGTATTCCTTGTTATTTTACCTTCTTGAACCATACAACCAGCGATAGTTCCAACTTTAGTTACTTTAAAAATTTCTCTAATTTCAACAGTTGAAGTAATTTTTTCTTCAATTTTAGCTGCCAACATTCCCTCCATGGCATCTTTTATTTCTCCAATGGCATCATATATAATTGAATATAATCTTATATCTATTTGTTCCCTTTCTGCTATTTTTCGAGCTTCAAATGAAGGTCTAACTTGGAAACCTATAATTATTGCTTCTGAAGCAGCTGCTAGCATTACATCTGTTTCAGAAATTTGACCTACCGATTTATGGATAACATTAACTTCTATCTGATCTGTAGATAGTTTTTGTAAGGAATCAGAAAGTGCTTCTATAGATCCATCAACGTCACCTTTAATAATTACATTTAGTTCTTTGAAATCGCCAATTGCTAATCTCCTTCCTATTTCTTCAAGTGTGATGTGTTTTTTTGTTCTAACACCTTGTTCTCTCTGTAACTGCAGTCTTTTTTCGGCTATTGATCTAGCTTCTTTTTCATCATTCATGATATGAAACTTATCGCCTGCACTTGGGGCTCCGTTTAATCCCAAAATAGAAACAGGGATAGATGGACCTGCTTCAGCTATTTTAATTCCTTTGTCATTAAACATTGCTTTAATTTTTCCACTATAACAACCAGCTAAAACAACATTTCCTACCTTTATTGTTCCAGCTTGTACTAATATAGTTGAAACATATCCTTTTCCTTTGTCTAATTCCGATTCAATAACTGCACCTACGCCATTTTTATTAGGGTTAGCTTTTAGCTCTAGAATTTCTGCTTCCAATAAAACTTTCTCTAATAAATCTGCTACTCCTACTCCTGATTTTGCCGAAATATTTTGTGATTGAAATTTTCCTCCCCAGTCTTCCACTAAAATATTCATTGCGGAAAGTTCTTCTTTTAATTTATCTGGGTTTGCTCCTGGCTTATCTATTTTATTAAATGCAAAAACAATAGGAACTCCTGCTGCCTGAGCATGATTAATAGCTTCTTTGGTTTGAGGCATTACATTATCATCTGCAGCAATAACGATAATAACAACATCAGTAATTTGTGCTCCTCTAGCTCTCATTGCTGTGAAAGCCTCATGTCCAGGTGTATCTAAAAAAGTAATTTTTTTACCATTACCAACTTCAACTGAATAGGCTCCAATATGTTGAGTTATTCCTCCAGCTTCTCCAGAAATTACGTTTGCACTTCTTATAAAATCTAATAAAGATGTTTTACCATGATCAACATGCCCCATCACTGTTACGATAGGTGCTCTATCTTCTAAATCTTCTGGATTATCTTTAATGTCTATTTCAATCTCATTATTTTCTGATGCAGAAACAAATTCAACAGAAAAACCATATTCTTCTGCAATAATTGAGAGCGTTTCAGCATCTAATCTTTGGTTAATTGAAACAAACATTCCTAAACTCATGCAAGCTCCAATGATGTCGTTTACTCCAATATTCATCAAACTTGCTAGTTCAGTAACGGTAACAAATTCTGTTACTTTTATAATTTTCTTTTCTGCTTCTTGTATTTCAAGATCAATATCTTTTTGATGACTTGCAGCAATTCTCTTTTCTTTTCGATATTTAGACCCTTTACTTTTTCCGCTTCCAGTTAATCTTGCTAAGGTTTCTTTTATCTGATTTTGAACTTCTTCTTCTGTTAACTCTGCTTTTCTCTCTACCCGTTCTTTACCTTTTCCTTTACCAAATGGTTTTTTCTTAACATCGGCGGTGGCAACAACATCAACTTTCCGAGTAATTCTTTTTCTTTTTTTCTTATTATTTTGATGTTCAGTTTTTGAAGGAGGAGGAGGGGGAGTTTTTTTCTCAGCAGGTAAATCAATCTTTCCTAATACTTTTGGAGAATCTAATTTTTCGTACTTGGTTATTATTTCTTCATTGGATCTTGATTCTGTATTAGTTACTTCTTTTTTTACTTCCTCTTTTGTTTCCTCGTTTATTTCTTCTTTAACTTCTGCTTTTAGTTTTGCTTTAGCTTCCTCTTCTTTCTTAAGTACCTCACTTTTTTTGTCTGGTCGAGTTCTTAAATTTAATTTGCCTAAATCTATTTTACCAATTACTTTAATTTCATCCTCAGATTTTTTTACCTCTTTGGTTTCCTTTTTAATAATTTCTTCCTGTTCTTCCTTTTCAGCAGAGCTAACTTTAACTTGTGCTAATGTTATGGTTTCTTTTTCAGTTCCAATAGAAACTTTTTTTGATTCTTCTTTTGCACTTTTTTCAGACTGAAATTCATTAAGCAAAATAGTGTATGCCGCAGGTTCAATTTTTGTATTAGGATTACTTTCCAAATCAAAACCCTTTGACGCTAAAAACTCAACAAGAGTGTGAATTCCAACATTAAACTCTCTTGCTACTTTACTTAATCTTTTTGTTGTTACTATTTCAGCCATTTGCTTTTTACTCTTTTTCAGTCAGTTTATTACACTAAAGTATAAATTTTCTATTAAAATTTTTCATTTTTGATTATTAATCTTCAAACTCTTGTTTAAGAATGCTCCTCACATCTTCAATTGTTTCTATCTCTAAATCTGTTCTTTTCACTAGTTCTTCTACCGAAAGTTCTAAAACACTTTTTGCAGAATCACATCCTACAGATTTTAAAGCTGTTAATACCCAATCTTCTATTTCATCTGTAAATTCATCTAAAGCTACATCATCGGTATCATTTTCCTCCATGTCTCTATAAACATCTATTTCAAAACCTACCAATTTTCCAGCTAATTTTATGTTATACCCACCTCTACCTATGGCTAAAGAAACTTGATCGGGTTTTAAAAATACCTCTGCAGTTTTTTTATCTCTATCTAGTTTAATGGCTGTAATTTTTGCTGGACTTAATGCTCGTTGAATAAATAGTTCAGTATTTGTGGTGTAATTGATTACATCAATATTCTCATTTCTTAATTCTCTAACAATTCCATGAATTCTAGCTCCTTTCATTCCAACACAAGCTCCAACTGGGTCAATTCTGTCGTCGTAAGATTCTACAGCAACTTTTGCTCTTTCGCCTGGTTCTCTTACAATTTTTTTGATGGTTATTAATCCATCATATATTTCGGGAACTTCTAATTCAAACAATCTTTCTAAAAATAATGGGGATGTTCGGGATAAAATAATCAATGGTTTATTGTTTTTCATCTCCACTTTCACAACAACTGCTCTTACAGTATCACCTTTTTTAAATCGATCGTTAGAAATTTGTTCACTTTTTGGAAGAATTAACTCATTGTCTTCATCATCTAAAATCAACATCTCTCTTTTCCAAACTTGATAAACTTCTCCTGTGATTAAATCTCCTACTCTGTCTTTATATTGAGAATAGATGTTATCTTTCTCTAATTCCAATATTTTAGACATTAAATTTTGTCGAAGTGACAAAACTACTCTTCTTCCAAAATCTTCCATTTTAACTTCTTCCGAAACTTCTTCTCCGATTTCAAAATCGGGTTCAATTTTAATCGCATCAGAATAAGCAATTTCTTTATTTTCATCTTCTACTTCTCCATCTGGAACAATCTCTCTATTTCTCCAGATTTCTAAATCTCCTTTATCAACATTTACGATAAAATCGAAATTTTCATCATCTCCAAATTTTCTTTTAATTGTAGATCTAAAAACACTCTCTAAAATATTCATCAAAGTAGCTCTGTCTATGTCTTTGAATTCTTTAAATTCTTGAAACGAATTTATTAAACTTAAACTTTCCATTTTTTTGGGGTTATTTATTTAAACGATATAATTATTGTTGTTTCTTTTATGTTGTTAAAATTTATTATTTCTTGTTTAATAATGATTTGTTTTTTCTTTTTCCCTTCCACTATTTCTTTGCACAAATACTCGACTGTTATTTCATCCTTTTCAACATTTATTAATTTTCCAATACAACTTTCTCCGTCGAGTTGAACAACTTTTACATTTCTACCAATGTTTTTTATATACTGTTCTTTAACTCTTAATGGTTTATCTAATCCTGGTGAAGACACGTTTAACTCAAAATCTTCATTTTCACGATCTAAATTATGTTCTATTGCTCTGCTAAAACTCACACAATCTTCAACAGTAAGTCCTTTATAATTGTCTATTTCTAATAAAATGTTGCTTCCTCCTCTCACTTCTAATTCAACAACAAAACAGTTTTTTTCTTTCAGCTTTTCCTTTATAAGGTCTTGAACCTGTTCTTTTGTTATCATTTTTTTCCAAAAAAAGAGGGAACTTTTCGTTCCCTCCATTCATTCTTATATTTCGTAGGCACAAATGTAAATTAAATAATTTGCTTTTGCAAGTTAAAATACAACTTAGCCTAAACTTATTCTCCTATAACTTCAAACTTAACAACTGCATCAACATCTTTATGCAATCTTATTGACGCTTCGTAAGTACCTAAAGTTTTAATTGCTTCACCTCTAATTTTAATGTATTTTCGGTCAACAACATGACCTAATTTTTCAATAGCTTCGGCTAGTTGAATGGTATTGATAGAACCAAAAATTTTACCGTTCTCTCCTGCTTTTGCAGCAACTTTCACCACCATTGCGTTTAATGCAGCAGCAGTTTGTTGGGCTTCATCTTTAAGCTTTTTATCTTTAACTGCTCTTTGTTTAATATTTTCAGCCAATACTTTTAGGGCTGATTCAGTAGCCAATGCAGCTACTCCTTTAGGAATTAGAAAATTTCTTCCGTAGCCGTTTTTTACATTCACAACTTCGTTGGCAAATCCTAAGTTTTCTATATTTTCTTTTAATATTACTTTCATGTTTCGTGTTTCTAGTTTAGAGTTTCTAGTTTAGAGTTTCTGGTTTAGAGTTTAGAGTTTCGGGTTTAGAGTTTAAGACTCCCCGTCACCTTCACTTGTCCCATTTACCTAACAACTATTTCATCATATCTGCAACGTAAGGCATTAAGGCAATATGTCTTGCTCTTTTAACAGCTTGCGATACTTTTCGTTGATATTTTAATGATGTTCCTGTTATTCTTCGTGGCAACAATTTACCTTGCTCATTAATAAATTGAAGTAAGAATTTTTCGTCTTTATAATCAATATATTTAATTCTGTTTTTTTGAAATCTACAATATTTCTCTCTTGACAACTCAATGTTAGGTGGGGTCAAGTATCTTATTTCTGATGAATTTTCAGTCATGGTTTTTAAATTTTTCTGTTTAACTTAATCTTGTTTTTTTCTTGTTTTTCGTGATTCGGCAAAAGCTATTGCATGTTTGTCCATAGAAACTGTTAAGAAACGCATCACTTTTTCGTCTCTTTTTAAGTTTACTTCCATGTTCGCAATTTTTTCACCTTCCATTTCATACTCAAACAAATGATAAAAACCGGTAGATTTTTTTTGAATAGGGTAAGCTAATTTTTTTAATCCCCAATCTTCTTCGTGTAAGAGTTTTGCTCCAACACCTTTCAAAGATTCTTTAAATTTTACAACTGTTTCCTTTACCTGCTCGGCAGCTAAAACGGGAGTTAAGATGAAAACAGTTTCATAACGTCTTGTCATTTCCAATTTTTTTTAATTAAACGATTCCTTTTTAAAAGGACGGCAAAACTAATAAAAATAAATGGATTGACAAATAGTTTAGCGTAAAGAAAAAATTTAACACCCAATTTTTACACTAATTACGGTTACTGAACAACTATTTTTTGGGTAACTACCGTTGCCATTAGCCACTTTTAGCAGATACATTCCTTTACGGTAACTTGATAAGTTAAATGTATAATTATTTTTAGTAGTAGTTTCTTTTATAATTACGTTGCCTAACAAACCTGTCAATTCTAATTTAACAGTTCCATTTAGGTTTTAGAAAGTGAATAAAAACTAAAATTAAAAGTGGGAAAGCAAATTTATTTATTTAATGCCTTTCTACCTAATTACTTAATACTTGGTTTTTGGAAGGAATGAATGTATAGAACTCCTCTTAAGTGAAAAACTTTTTAAAAAAGTTCCAAATCATAACTCGATTACGTTTATATTTGTTTTTTTAAGCCCTCATGGAAAATTATATTGTTTCGGCACGAAAATACAGACCTGTAACATTCGATACGGTTGTTGGACAGCTTTCCATAACTTCTACTTTAAAAAATGCCATTAAAAGCAATCATTTAGCCCAAGCATTTTTATTTTGCGGACCAAGAGGTGTTGGCAAAACTACCTGTGCACGAATATTAGCAAAAACCATTAACTGCTTTAGCATTACAGAGAACATTGAAGCTTGCGACCAATGCGAATCTTGCAAATCTTTTAACGAAGGGCGTTCATTAAACATCCAAGAATTGGATGGTGCCTCCAACAATGGCGTTGATGAAATAAGAAGTTTAATTGACCAAGTGCGATTTGCTCCTCAAATAGGAACACACAAAGTGTATATCATCGATGAGGTACACATGCTTTCACCAAGTGCTTTTAATGCTTTTTTAAAAACACTGGAAGAACCTCCAAAACATGCTATTTTTATTTTAGCCACTACCGAAAAACATAAAATTATTCCTACGATACTTTCGCGGTGTCAGATTTTTGATTTTAACAGAATAAAAATAGAAGATATCACCCACCAACTTGCCTACATTGCTGCTAAAGAAAATATTAGTGCCGAAGAAGACGGATTGCATATTATTGCCCAAAAAGCGGATGGTGCTTTGCGTGATGCTCTTTCGATGTTCGACCAAATTGTTAGCTTTTCGAATGGGAAAATAACCTACCAAGATGTGATAGAAAACTTAAACATATTGGATTATGATTATTATTTTAAAGTTACCAATGCTCTTTTAATCAATGATGTTTCTGAATGTTTATTGTTGTTCGACAATATATTAAACAATGGTTTTGATGGTCATAATTTTATTAACGGATTAGCCGAACATTTTAGAAATCTGTTGGTTTGTCAAGATGAAAAAACAGTTTCACTCTTAGAAGTTGGTGCAACCATAAAAGGCAACTATTTAAGCCAAGCAAAGTCCACTACTATTCATCAACTCATTTCTTTTTTAACCATTACCAATAAAGCAGATTCGCAATATAAAGGCAGTAAAAATCAGCGTTTGTTGGTAGAGGTAATGTTAATGCAACTTTGTTCTGTCGAAAATCAATCGCAAGAAAAAAAAAACTCAATAATTAACCTTTCGATTAAAAAGTCTATCCCGAGTGCACGGGATAAAGAAGATTCGAAACCAAATTATACCATTCCCGAACCAGCAATACATCAATTAAAAGAAGATACAAAAACCCCAACCCCAATTATTTCATCACCAAAAAAAGAACTTTATGAAGTTGAACAACATCAAAAAGTTACCTTAAAACAAAATACGAACCTTGCTTTTTCTGATTCTATTTCCATTTCAATACCTGCTTCATCGGTTGCAAAATCAACCAACACTACTGATGAATCTACTATAACTGATAATCCAACAAATGAATATACCCTAGAAAAATTTGCTGCGGTTTGGAATGATTATAAAATAATTCTTCAGCAAAAAGGCAAATCAAGTTTAGCAACTATTTTTGATGAGCTACCAAAAATTACTGAAAATATAATCCATTTATCTATCGACAACAAAGCACTAGAAGATGAATTTAAAGCACATCAATCTGATTTCTTAGCATTTGTCAGAAAAGAATTAGCTAACTATACGATTAATGTAGTTACTCAGGTTTATCAAAACGAAAAATTAAAAAAAGCATATACTCCACAAGAAAAGTTCATAAAAATGAGCGAAAAAAATCCACATTTAAAACAACTCGTAAAAAAGTTAGATATGGATGTGGGGTATGCCTAATTCAAATAAATTTTAAACTCAAAAATTATGAAACTTAAAGTACTAGTAGTAGCCGTAATTGTTATTTTTATCGCCTCTTGTGGTGAAAAAGAAGCAGAAAAAAAAGCATTAAAATATGAGTATGAAACAGTAGAAGGTGATGCCCTAAATACCTATATCTACACGTTAGAAAATGGCTTAAAAATATACATGTCCATTAATACCGACGAACCTCGTATTCAAACCAACATTGCGGTGAATACAGGAAGTAAGCAAGACCCAGCAGATGCTACTGGATTGGCTCATTACTTAGAACACATGGTTTTTAAAGGGACTTCTAAAATTGCATCTATCAATTGGGAAAAAGAAAAAGTATTGTTGCAACAAATTTCTGATTTATACGAAAAAAGAAGAACTGTAACAGCTGAAGCGGAACGAAATGCAATTTATCATCAAATAGATAGCCTTTCTGGTGAAGCAGCAAAATTTACCGTCCCTAATGAATACGATAAAATGGTAAGTTCTATTGGTGCCAAAGGTACCAACGCCTATACATCTGTAGAGCGAACAGTTTATATTAATGATATTCCTTCTAACGAATTTGAAAAATGGTTATCCATAGAATCGGAAAGATTTAATGAATTGGTTTTAAGGTTGTTTCATACCGAATTAGAAGCTGTTTATGAAGAATACAACAGAAGTAGAGATAATGATTATTGGTTGTCGTATGAAACATTATCGAAAAATTTATATAAAAAGCACCCTTATGGAACTCAAACTACTATTGGAACTAGCGAACATTTAAAAAATCCTTCTATGGAAAAAATCCACGAATATTTTAGCCAACGATATGTTCCCAACAACATGGCAATTATTCTTGCTGGCGACCTTGACCCTGACAAAACGGTAGATTTAATTAAAAAATATTTTGGTAAATACCAATCCAAAGAGGTGCCTAAATTCTCTTTTACCCCAGAAGATGAAATAACAACTCCAGAGTTAATTACTGTAAAAGGAAGAGACGCCGAATGGGTAGATCTTGCATTTAGATTGCCAGGAGTAGATAAAGAGGATATTTATACGATTGCATTAATGGATGGTTTATTAGCTAACGGTCAAGCCGGATTAATAGATTTAAACTTAGTGAAAGCTCAAAAAGTTTTAAGTGCTTACTCTTCTTATGATATCAATAAAGATTATACTACTTTTCAGTTGCACGCCAATCCTAGAGAAGGGCAAACTTTAGAGGAAGCAAAAAATCTTTTATTGGCTCAGATAGAAAAAATAAAAAAAGGCGAATTTGAAGATTGGATGTTACCAGCAGTAGTTAAAAACTTTAAATTAGATGACCAACAACGCAATGAATACAATTGGTACAGAGCATCCAAAATGACTGATGCTTTTATAATGGGTCAAAATTGGGAAACAATTGTTCACAAAAACGATCAACTCAGCAAATTAACAAAAAAAGATATTGTAGCTTTTGCCAATAAATATTTTAAAAACAATTACGTTGTCGTTTTTAAAGAAACTGGAGAAGGGAATAATCCTAAAGTTGAAAAACCTGCCATCACACAAATTCAATTAAACAGAGATACTTCTTCTGTATTTGCAAAAAATTTCGAAAAAATGGAATCTACCAGAATGACCCCTGTTTTTGATGATTACAAAACAGAAATAAAACAAGAAAAACTAACCTCAGGAGTTCCGTTCTATTATGTAAGTAACACCACTAACGAAATATTTAGCCTTAATTATATTTTAGACATGGGTTCTTGGAGTGATAAGGAAATGGCTTTAGCTGTTGATTATTTAGAATACCTTGGAACAGATAAGTATTCTGCTAACGACTTGCAAACGGAGTTGTTTAAACTTGGCTTAAGTTATAGCGTTTATGCAGCAAACGATAGAGTTTATGTTTCCTTATCTGGTTTAGAGGAGTCTTTAGAAGAAGGTGTCAAATTATTTGAACACATTTTAGCAAATGTAAAACCAAACCAAGATGCTTATAATAATGTTGTTCAAGATATATTAAAAGAAAGAACTGATGCAAAACTTTCTAAAGGAGATATTCTTCATGGAGGCATGATGAATTATGGACAATATGGCGAAAACTCTCCGATAAAAAATATTCTTAGTGAAAGTGAGTTAAAAGCATTAAACGTAAATAATTTAATTTCAAAAATTAAAGAATTAACTTCTTACGAGCACTACATTTATTATTATGGAAGAAAAGATGTTGAAGCAGTTAAAGCTTTATTAAATAAACACCATAAAACACCAAAAACATTAAAGCCACTACTAGCAGCAAAAGAATTTCCTGAGTTAAAATCGGAAAAAAATAAAGTTTATTTTGTAAATTACGATATGGTTCAAACTGAAGTTTTAATGCTTTCTAATGTTGGTCCTTACAATAAGAATTTAGCAGCAACTTCTAATGTTTTTAACGAATATTTTGGCTCTGGATTATCATCCATTGTTTTTCAAGAAATTAGAGAATCTAAAGCTTTAGCTTATTCCGCTTACGCCGTTTTCACAACTCCAAGAAAACTAAATGAAGCACATTTTGCCAGGGCTTATGTTGGCACTCAAGTAGATAAATTGGGCGATGCTAAAAAAGCAATAATGGAATTAATGAATAATATGCCCGAGGTAGAAAATCAATTTCAAGATTCTAAAATGGCTGCATTAAAGAAAATTGAAACTTCGAGAACAAAACGCTCAAGTCTGTTCTGGCAATATTTAGCTGCAAAAGAATTAGGTAGAGATTATGACATTAAAAAAGAAATTTATCCAATAATTAAAAAGTTAGCGTTAAAAGATTTAAAAGCTTTCTTTGATGCTAACATTAAAGATAGAAAATATACTTACTTAGTTATAGGAAATAAAAAGTTGGTTGACATTAAAGTTCTTAAAGAAATGGGAGATTATCAAGAACTTACCCTTGAAGAGATTTTTGGATACTAAAGAGTCGGAAGCAGGAAGACCGAAGTCAAAAACAGAACTTCTGACTTCGGTCTTCCTGCTTCTAACCAAAAAAATATCCATATAAACAATATAATTCCAATATTTCATTACATTTGCAGCCTTAAAAAAAATTAATAATTAAATTTATAAAAAATGCCTACAAAGATTAGATTACAAAGATATGGCAAAAAGAAATTTGCTTTTTTCCATGTAGTTGTAGCGGATGCTCGTGCCCCACGTGATGGGAAGTTTATTGAAAAACTAGGTACTTACAATCCAAACAACAACCCTGCAACAATTGACATTAGCTTCGAAAGGTGCTTACACTGGGTAAAACAAGGTGCACAACCTTCTGACACTTGCCGTGCTTTACTTTCTTACAAAGGAGTAATGCATAAAGACCACTTGGACAGAGGAGTTTTAAAAGGTGCATTAACACAAGAACAAGCTGACAAGAAATTTGAAGCTTGGATGAAAGAAAAAGAAGGTAAAGTTCTTGGTAAAACAGATAGTTTAGCAAAAGCTACTGCTAATGCTAAGTTAGCAAGAATGGCTGCTGAAAAAGAAGCAAACGCTAAAAAAGCGGCTGAAGTATTAGCAAAAGCTACTCCTCCTGTTGAAGTTGCTCCAGCAGTTGTTGCTGAAGAAGTTGCAGAACCAATTGTTGAAGAAACTCCAGTAGCTGAGGTAAAAGAAGAAGCTCCTGCAGCCGAAGAAAAAAAAGAAGAAGCTTAATATCTAATGAACATTGAGGCGTGCTATTATTTAGGTTACACTTCTAAAGTTCATGGAAAACAAGGAGAACTCATCATTAAGTTAGACGTAGATTTTCCTGAAGAATACAAAAATTTGGAATCAGTGCTTATCCGCATGAACAAACAGGATAATTCGCTGATTCCTTTTTTTATTAGCAATTCTATATTGCTAAATAATGGAACTCTCAAAATAAAAATAGATGACGTTAACACAGTTGACGAAGCCAAAGCACTAGTAGGAAAAGAATTATTTTTACCTTTAAACTCCCTTCCTCCATTAACTGGTAACAAATTTTATTATCACGAAGTTGTCAATTTTGAAATAGTTGATAAAGAAAAAGGAAATATTGGAAAAATAAAACGAGTACTAGATTATCCAACGCATGCCATATTTGAAGTGATTAATACCGATGGAAAAGAAATTTTAATTCCAATAACTGACGAAATTATCGCCAAAGTAAATCGCGAAAATAAAACTATAGAAATTATCGCTCCAGAAGGATTGATTGATATTTATTTGGAGTAATTATGTCTGCTGTTTTCCAGTTTAAACATTTTGTAATACAACAAAATTTATGTGCCATGAAAGTAGGCACCGATGGTGTTTTGTTGGGTGCTTGGACCAAAACACCCAATGGAAATATATTAGATATTGGTTCAGGAACTGGACTGATTGCCATCCTACTTGCTCAACGAACCAAAAGTGCTTTAATTACTGCCATTGACATTAACCAAAATGCTTATTTACAAACGTTACAGAATGTTAATGAATGTAAATGGAAGGACAGAATTCAGGTATTTCATTCTTCAGTGCAAAATTTTAAATCAACCATAAAGTATGATTTAATTATTAGCAATCCACCTTATTTTATTGATTCTACCAAAGCTCCACAACACGAAAGAAACACAGCAAGGCATACCGATGAGCTTTCTTTTTTGGATTTAATCGATGCTGTTAAAAAGCTTTTAAAAAAAGATGGATTGTTTAGTATCATTCTTCCAACAAAAGAGGCACAACTATTTATTAAAGATGCTCAAAAAAAAGGACTTTACCTCAACAGAAAATGTTTGGTAAAACCAAACCCAAACAAAGCAGTTAAAAGAATGCTTTTGGAATTTTCTTTTTACATTACTGGATTAAAAGAAGAAGAATTGACAATTGAAACTGAAAAAAGACATCATTACTCGAAAGAATACATAATTTTAACACAAGATTTTTATTTGAAATTTTAGAATGGCAATAGAAAATTATCAAGGGGAAAAATTTTGTGGAAACAACAGTTTTAAAGTTGATGATAATTTAACCATTGAGCAAGCTTTGCAGATTAGCATTAACGGCAAATCTTTTACTATAACGATGAGAACGCCTGGTAATGATGAAGAATTAATTAGAGGGTTGTTGTATTCAGAAGACATTTACAAAGGCAAAGATAATTTCAAAATTTCTTTTACTGAAAATCAAGAAAGAGGTATTACCGAAGCAAACCTTATTCTTTCGGAAAATTTATTAGGAAATGGTTATCTGAATAGCAGAAACATTTTATCTGTTTCTTCCTGTGGAATTTGTGGTAAAACAGAGTTAGAACATATCGATAACAGCAATAAATTAGAAGAAAATAACACTTTAAACATTCATCATTTATTTAAAATGTTTGATGCGATGAAAAAAAATCAACCCACTTTTCATCAGTCAGGAGGTTCTCATGCTGCTGCTGCATTTACCAGTAATAACGATTTACTTGTAATAAGAGAAGATATTGGCCGACACAATGCAGTGGATAAAGTAATTGGAAAGCTTATTAACAGTAATCAATTAAATGAAGCTAAATGCTTAATTGTAAGTGGTAGAATATCGTATGAAATTGTAACGAAAGCTTTTACTGCTAAAATACCCATTTTAGGTGCTGTTTCTGCTCCTTCAACTTTAGCTGTAGATTTTGCAAAAGAATTGGGAATTACTTTACTAGGATTTTGCAGAGATAATAAAGCCACTTGTTACGCTCATCCCGAAAGAATAACTTCTTAATTTAAAAGTGTTACCACTCCTCTTTTGGAGAACTCCTCACCTGAAGCTGATTGGAATAAGATAACATAAACATAAGAATCTACTTGACACATTTTACCAGAATTATTCACTCTTCCATTCCATGCTTCTGCTAACTCTTTGGTTTCAAATATTTTTTGCCCCCATTTATTGTAGATCTGAAGCAAATAGGAAGCTGGGTCGGGATAAGTTAAAATTGGTTTAAACTCAATATTATAAATACCCATAGGAGCAAAAGCATTGGGCACATAGATAAGTGGCTCATGTGATGCACAAGATTCGTTGGATATACTTGTTGCTTGAGGCAAACTACCAATATGAGGCACAGGATTTTCGGTAGCTATTATTTTGTAGCAGAACTCTCCATCACCTTCCAACACGTCCGAAATATTATCGATAAAAATAGTAGAGTCGCTAAATGATGAAATGGTAGCAATAGCAGATGCACCCCATGTTCCGGCAATAGCTCTATGAATCTCATAATTTTGAACATTTCCTAACCAGCCATCATATTGGGTAATAGTTAACGTATTCGTACCCATTATGCCATCCGATTTTACATCTAGCCAAATAGTTCTACCAATGTTTGAAGTAAACTTTACATTGCCACAGGAGTTAATTGCCTCCACTTGATAAAAATAATAAGTATTATCTGCATCAACGTCGTTTTCATCAACAAATTGAACCAAAGGATTCATGTTAAAATAATCTGAAACAGAACCAACTACAGTATATGGTCCGCTTGCCGAAACAGCTCTTTTAATTGTGTATGAAGTTATGTCGGCAGCTGTATCAACATAAAACTGTAAATTTATTTGCTGAGCATCTACAACTGTTGCGGCATATAAATAATTAAATACTGGGTCTATAAAAAATGTGATGGTATTTACTGTAATATCATTCGACGAAGAAGTAAATGGTCCTACGCCACCATTTTCGACTACCATCACATAAAAATTGTAAATAGAACCTTGGTTTATCCCTGTAAAAGTATAATTAGTAGTTAAAGAAGTTCCTACCACAGCATAGGCACCTGCATTTTCACTAACATACACTTTATAAAGCACGTTAGTACCAGAAGTAAAATCATCATAGGCGTTCCAGTTCAGTGTAATGCTTGGAGTACATTTATCAATTGTATTGGATAGATAAATCGTATTCGTATAATTATCTCCAGGTGGACTAAGAAGCGAACAAGCATCCTTTGCATAAACTCCAAATTCCACCGATTCAATATCAGAATTATTGCTTCCAGCTGGAATTACATAACAATTCGTGCCAGCTAAAACTGAATCAATAGTAATGCTTTCTCCAGGGTTTAAAGGATTTTCATAATTAATATAGTACATCACCAAATCTGGATCGACAACTGGTTGCCAGCAAATGGTAACGTTTCCAGCAAGGTCAACAGTTATGCTATCTACAATAGGAGTTTGCGGAGCAATACCAGTTGTACAATTAGCATGGATTTTATTAAATCCAAAAATTAATAATATGATGATACTTAACTTTTTCAAAATCAACTCACAACGACAACTATACTACGTATAAGACTCAAAAATGTTGTATTAGTTGCTTTTTTCTTTAAAAAATTCCAGTTTTCCCGCTTTTAACTTGTTATATCTATCAACCAAAATAGCTAATAATTTACTAAATGAATTCATTGCTTCCTTAGTTGCAGCACTAATTTCAGATCTCTTTAGTTTGAGCAATAAAAACCCATATAATCCATTTAAACAAGCATGTATTTCGTTATGAGCTTCCCCACCCGATTTGATAATGAAATTATTGATATTGTCTTTAGCTGCGATGTAAGCTTCTTGATATTTATGGTCTTGAATGGTTGTTAATAACGAATTGTGAAGGTTGTTTAATTCACCCAAATATTTTAAAGTAAAACTCAAATGACCTTTATCTGATATCCCTTCCTTCATCATTTGTTCGATTAGATTTTGATACCAAAATTTCATAGCATACTGTACTTCCGTTGATGCATTAAACTTTGCGATAACTACATCATTAATTTGTGCTAAATCAAAATTATTAGATCGAATAATATCTTCTATTTGCCACATATAAAGAATATACTCGGCAATATTTGTTTTTTCCTTTTCTTGAGCTATTAACATTATTTATTTTCTTTCTTGTCTTTTTCTCCCTTTTCTTTATCATATTGCTCATTTAACCCAGAGACAATGTCATTGGTAATATTTATACTTTCGTTGTAATCAAGCACAACATTTCCTAATTGAGATGCTCCAATAATTATATTATATTTCGATTTTTCGTTGTGTTTTTTAATATAATCCTTAACTGTCTTTTGAAATTCATCATTTAGTTTTGCTTCTTCTGCTTGAAATTTAATGGTAAAATCTTCTTTTAATTTATATAATTTTTGTTCTTCTTCTGCTAATTCTTGCTGTCTGGTTTGACCTTCAAATTGAGTCATTGTTGGTGCTTTTTTCTGAAATTCCATTACTTTTTTCTCAAAAGCTGCAGATTTTGTAGTCAATTCAGTATCATATTTTTTTTCCCTTGCTTTTAATTTATTTATTAACTCGGCATATAACTTATAATTTTTTTGAAGTGAATCGACATTTAAATACCCAATTTTAGAGTTTAAGTCTTTTGATACGGTAGGTTTGTTTTGTGCATCTACTATTTCAACTTCATTTGTTATTTCCTCGTTTATCGAATTTTTTTCAGAAAAATGCAAATAATATAGTGCTGCTACAGCTACTATTAATACAGCGTTTAATGCTAAAGAAATGTTTTTCATAGGAGATTTATTATTCGTTCTTTATTTATTGTTAATTAATATACACATATACAGATTCTTACTGCAAAAATGAGCAATATTATTAATAAAAAATACTTGGAATTAAATTAATTCGGGCTGCAAAGTACTGCTAATAAATTCAAAAGGTAAGTTTACCATACAAGCAAAATCCTCTCCAATCTCTTTCATATCATCATCTTCCATCGAAAATTGCCATATCACATTAATATCGGCACCCGAAACTTTAAGGTCACTTAGTTTATAAAGAATAAATAAAATCCGCTTGGAAGAAAAAATATTGAAATATTCTAAATTAAAAACGAAATCAATTCTTTGATTTTCTTTAAAATCAGCATTTTCTAACCATTCAATTAACGGAGCGTAAAAACGATCTACATGTTTTACTACCGATTTACCTCTAATAGAAAAATTATTATTTTCTATATCAAAGATAACTTCTGGTGAAACTTCAGTTGCTTCAATGCGAATTTTTTTCATCATTTTTTAATCTTGAAGTTTAAATGTCTGAATAAATTCAACACCAACAATAATAATTTATACGTATAGGCTTATTTGTAAGATTAAGATGAAGTAATGGTAGACAAACCTTTATTTATTTACAGGCTTTTCATATCTTTAAGCTTACTTGCTTGGCGTCTAGATATTTCTATTTGTTCTCCATTTTTTAACTTCACCATCAATCCACCATTAAACCAACTTTCTATTTTTTCTACCCAATTTAAATTAATGATGTACTTTCGGTTTGCTCGAAAAAACACATTTTCATCTAATCTGTTGGCTAAATTATTTAAAGATTTAAGTATCAAAGGTTTATTTTTGTCAAAATATACCCTTACATAATTTCCTTCCGACTCAAACATAGGTACATCTGCTAATTTAACAAACCAACATTTTTCGCCATCTTTTACAAAAACTAAATTGGATGGTCCTAATTTTTCTGAATCGTTAATAGACTCTAATTCTGCCTCTTTAACTTTGTTAATCGCTTCTTTTAATCTTTCTAGTTGAATAGGTTTTAAAAGATAATCTAGTGCATTTACTTCAAAAGCTTTTAACGCATATTCGTCATACGCAGTTACAAAAATTACATGAGGCATGTAGTCCAACTCTTCCAAAACGCCAAATCCATCTTTGCCAGGCATGTGAATGTCTAAGAACACCACATCTGGTTTAAGATTATCGACTGCTGTTATTGCTGCTTCTGCACTATCACATTCAGCAATGATTTCCATATTTGGAAAATCCAACAACAAATTTTTTAACTCTTCTCTGGCTAATCTTTCGTCATCAACAATAATTGCTTTCATGAGTTCTATTTTTAAAGAATTGTTTCTTTAGGAATAATAAGGATAGTTTTCACTTTTCCATTTTCATTTTTAATTTCGAAACTTGCTTTATTTCCAAATAATAATTTAAGCCTCTGTACAGTGTTTACAATTCCAAAACCAGTTTCTGATTTTTCATTTTTATGATAAACTCCACAATTATAAATAACAATCATTAATTTATCGTTAATGATAGTCGAATTAATTTCTAGTGTTCCACCTTTAGGAAGTTTTGAAGTTCCATGTTTTATTCCATTTTCAACTAATGTTTGAATCATTAATGGCGGCACTAAAAAGTTATCAGTAGTCGAATCAATATTCTTTATAATTGTTAATTTATCTTCAAACCTTGTTTTTTCAAGCCCTAAATAATCATTTACCAATTTCATTTCTTCATTAAATGGAATTAACTTTTGTTTACCCATTAACAAAGAGTTTCTGAGCACGTTGGATAGTTGAGTAATTGCTTCTTTTGCTAGTGTTGGATTTTCGTTAATTAAAGCTCTAATGCTATTCATTGAGTTAAAGATGAAATGCGGATTTAATTGTGATTTCAGCTTATTTAATTCTATTTCATTTTTTGCTGCTTGCCACTTCAAATTTTTTATTTCTTCTTTTTGATAATTGGTAATAAAATGAAATAAAAAATAAAGTAAAGACCATATTAAAAAAATAAAAGTCCAGTTCATGATATCGGCAAAAGCATTAATAAAACTGAACCCTTCAAAATTTTGAAGTATTATTATTTCTATAAAAACTAGTTTAAGTAAGTAAACTACAATTCCAGCGACAAAATTTCCTAATAAAATTCTCGGAATTAATCGAAGTATATTAAACCTCATCCAGTTTAATTTAATTATTACTAATCTAAACCCATGAGATACCGATAATCCAATAAGATAGATGGATAATAAACTGTAAATTAATTCAGAACTTAACTTATTTCCAGTTAGGATATTAAAAATGGCAATAAAAACGACATAAATTAACCATCCTATGATTTGAGAAATCCAGTATAATTTTTTTTTATTTAGCATTTATTTCTATTCCAAAAGGATGAATGTTAAGGTTAACTATTAATAACGTAACTAAATTAATCATTTGGCTATTAGACAACAAGTTGTTCAATCATTTAGTTTTCCCAAGCCAAGTTTTTCTTAAACCCAACTGTTGTTCTGTTGCATTTTTATTAAATTCAATAAAGAATTTCTTACTTTTTTCTACAGCAATTGCTTTAGCTTTTAGTTTGGTGTTTTTTATTAACCCTTTTTCATTTCTAGCAACAACAATTTCCACTTTATCTCCTGCTTTGGTATTTTTTTTAAAGTTTAATAATTGTTCCTGAACTTTATCCATGCTAAGTTCTTCTTCATTTATCGAAATTAATTCATCGTTTGTTTGGTAACCCAAAGTTTTGCCAAATTCATCCAAATTACCAATATCTGAAACATACAATCGTTGCGTTTCTGGGTTAAAACTTAGCAAAGCACCTCCTAAACTTATTTCCTTTATTAACACATCTTTTCTAAAAGTAATTCCCACTTTAGTAAATATTTTTTCGAAAGGAAGTTCCTCTCCACTTTCAACATATTTTGCAAAAAATTGCCGTATTTCTGGCGAAGATAATTCTGCTATTTTATCAAATAATTCATCATCTTTAAAAGATTTATATTTACCATATTCCTTTGATAACATATTCATCATGTCTTTTATTCCAACATTTCCATTAGATTGCTCTCTCAATAAAATGTCTAAACACAGTCCAATTAAAGCACCTTTTAAATATACATTTGGATATTGATTTTCATGTTTATCCAAACAACCCAAACTCAATTCAGTAAAAGGCAAATTATCTTTAAAATGATTTGCTCCCATTAATTTCTCTTCAATTATTTCGAGGTATTCTTCTGGCGAAATCATGTCTCCGTACACTTGCACATGACCTGCAAAATATTCAGTTACTCCTTCATACAACCATAAATGTTCTGACATTTTTGGATGAATATAATCGAAATCTCCTATTTCTTCTGAGTGAATGTTTAAAGGGGTTACAATATGAAAAAACTCATGAGCAGCAACCCTTACCATAAAACCTGATAATTGGTCAATTGGCATTTCTGGCAAATAATAAAAAGAGGAATAGGAATGTTCTAAAGCTCCACTACCTCCAGAACCACTTGCTCCTGAATATAAATAAATAATAAAAGCATATTTATTGACAGGTAATTTCCCTCCTAAATAATTTTTTTGAAGTTCTAATATCCCTTTAATAGCTGTGGCAATTTCAATTGCAGATACCGAATGATTTTTGGAATAAACAGAAATTAGCACGTCCGTGTCACCAACTTTGATTACTGTTGTGTCTGGGATGTTGTACATTATTGGTGAATCAACCAAATCCATGTAATTATTAGTAGTAATCTGATCTACATTTTCAATCGTTTTTACTGTTGACAATCCTGTTGAACCATAAAAGTTTTCTGGTCGAGTAATATTTACTTCATAATTAAGATTTTTCATTCCATCAAAATATCCAAAAAATCCGTGATTATTTAGCACAATATTTTCATCTTTTTCAATGTTAGTTCCGCCTGGTTCAAATACTAAATTTTTAACATTCGCATCCCAAGTGTCTTCCACCCAATAACTTATTTTAGCTAATATTTTTGCATTATCTATTTCCCATCTATTTTTATCTAATTGCGTTACACTTAAACTTCTTCCATCTTTGTCAAACGCCTCAAAATCCATTATATATTGTCCAAAATCATAAACCTTATAAGTTCCAGGAACAATTTTTGGCATGTTGTAAATGATTTTATCTGAGGCGATAACTGGAGTTGTTAACGTTACTTGTATAAGGTCGCTACTCACTTTATTTAAATCTAAATAAAATTGGTACTTATTATTTTGTCCATTTACGCTTAGCCCTACTATTAGCAATAATAAACCAAAAACATTCTTCATCCTCTTTATTTTTTGTCTAAACAAATGTATTTATGTTTAAGGATTTTTTAATTGTTTTTTACATCAATGGTTTATTTTGTCCACTAAAGGTTTTTTAAAGCATATGTTATCTGGTAAATAAAAAAGGGAACTAAATAAATTTAGTTCCCTTTTGTAAAACTATTATAAAATATATTTAGTACATTATTACATTAAAAACATTGCCATTTATTGTTATGGATGCATTTCCATCACAAGTGCCACTTCCAAAATCAACTGTTCTCGTAGCTAATCCAGAAGGAACTAAATCCAACGTTCCGCTAACTACCCACCGACAGCAAATTTCTTTTCTTAAAGGCGAAGTAATAGTTACCGTATAAGCTAAACCATTTCTATTAACACCACTCGCTGTACCAGTAATCAAATAAACATCATCACAAATACCAGCTAAACCATGTGAAAAATAAGTTGTAGTGTCGCCTTCAATCCATTCGTTAGTTCTAGTTGAAATCCATGTTGTTACAGATAAATCAGTATAAGTAAGTTTTCCATTTACAACTTGAACCGTGAACTCAAAATTATTATTAGCATTTAACCCATTGTTTGTTATTGTTTTTGTTCCTTCTACTTTTATATCATTGATATAGTAATCTTGGGGTTGAACAGTTAATACACTACCAGGGTTACGATACCTATCCGAAATGGTAATGATAAGTTTACCTCTTCTGTTTATACCATACACGCTAGTGCAGTTAGTTGTTCCAAAGTCAATAGTCATAACTTTTGGCCAAGTAAGTGTATCTATCCATGCTGGAGTTATAGAAACTGTAGCACAAGCACCAAATGAATAAGTTCCAGTTTTATTACTTTGACCTTCGTCAGAAACAGCTTCTTCAACTACATTTTTCATGTCTGCAAATAGGTTTTCAGCAATAGAATTATCTTTACATGATGTCGTGGAAGAATCAATAACGACTGTTTTATCTTTTTTACAACTATTGATCATTAAAAATAATGAAATAAATAGTAATGTTACTAGTTTAATATTTTTCATAGCTTAAAGTTTAAGATACTAAATTAAGACTTTTTTTATTAATCAATAAAATATATCAAAATGTCTGCCATAAATAATTGTTAGTCTAAAATTTACTTTTAATACATTGGTTTTGAAACAAAAAGTAATTTTTTTACGTATATTTGACGAGTATGTAAGTTTTTGAGCTATGAAAAAATTAATACTATTATTAACCTTATTTATTCCTTCTCTGTTTTTCGCACAAGTTTCTGTGCCAAGTTCTAAGGATATCAATATTGTTATCCAAAAGACTATTGACTTACATGCACTAAAGAAATTTTATAGTGAATCTGAGATTGCTGGTGAGACTCCAATTATAATAATCCACGACGATAAAATTCCTAACAACTTAATTGTATTTAAGTTTAACAAGCGAGTTAAAATTATGACTCCTCAAGAAATGGAAACTTTTAAAAGTGTTTATAAAGGGAGTTTAGATAGCTATTTTGTTTTTGAAGTAATGGAATTTAAAGATGATCAAGCTATAATTAAAGCCACTTTTAGAAAAACTGACAAAATTGCCATTCAAGTCAACATGAAAAAGCAAGATAATGAGTGGTTGGTTACTGAATCTTCGGCTGGATAAACTTCATTAATTGATGAGCAACTTAAAGCTCGACCTTCATACTATTTATAATAATTCTGATTTAATTGATAAAGCATTAAATAATATTATCAATGATGCCATTGATAAAAAAATTAAGTTGGTAGAAATTATACATGGAAAAGGCTCTGGGCAATTAAAAAAGAAAGTTCTTCGATTTTTACAACAACCACAAATAAAAAGTAAGTACCACAGAATAGATAAAGACAGTAAAAATTTTGGACGTATTTTTGTTCACTTTAAATTCTAAAAATTGTTTACAGCTGGACAAAAAATATTTGCTTTAGTTTTCCTTGTGTGTTTTATCGCATTTATTTCTTTTCAATATTATAAAGACAAAAAAAGAAATAAAGAACTATTCAAAGGCACTTATTGGATTTTATTAGCTGTTATCGTTGTAATGATTTTTTATGTGTTACTCAATAAGTTGCTACATTAAAAATTTACTTTTTATTTAGCTTTTTGATATAATTTCAACCCTTCTTCTAACCATGCTTTAAAATCATCTCTATTACCATGGTGTTCGTAATCTGCAGAACCATTCGTTAAATCTTCCCCATCAGGACCTAACATGATGTAAAAAGGTTGCGTATTGATGTTGTATTTAGAAGTTTGTAAATAACTCCATTTATTACCAACTGTTTTTAATGTCCTAGTTTTTCCAAGTGCATATTCAACTTCTCTTTGTTCTTCTAGAGGTAACTCTTCCTTTTCATCCACATGCAAAGAAATAATTACGACGTCGTTTTTCATAATTTCTATTACGCCGGGTTCTCCCCAAACATTTTCTTCCATTTTACGACAATTGACACAAGCCCATCCTGTAAAATCTAAAAAAGCTGGTTTTCCTATTTTTTTTGCATACGCCAGTCCTTCGTCTAAATCATGGAAAATAAAAATTCCTTGTGGTCCCAAATGTGTTCCTGCTGGTTGCAAACTCTGTGTTGAAGAATTTTCTCCACCATTTCCTCCAAACCCTGTGGGAGACTCGCTATACGACATTGGTGGTGGAAAGCCACTAATCAATTTTAAAGGAGCTCCCCATAATCCTGGAATTAAATACACAACAAAAATAATTGTTGTGATTCCTAACAAAGTTCGACCCACCGATAAATTTCCTGTTGGTCCATCGTGAGGTAATCGAACAAACCCTAATAAATAAATTGCTAACACCCCAAAAACACCTATCCAAATGGCTAAAAATAATTCTCTTTCTAAAAAATGTCCTTGAACTACTAAATCTGCATTGGATAAAAATTTGAATGCTAAAGCCAATTCTAAGAATCCCAAAAACACTTTAACAGTTGTTAACCATCCTCCAGATTTTGGCATTGAATTCATCCAACCCGGAAAAGCAGCAAATAGGGCAAAAGGCAAAGCTAATGCTAAAGAAAAGCTAAACATTCCAATAATTGGCACCCATCCTCCAACTGTGGCAGAAGTAACTAACAAAGAACCGACTATTGGTCCTGTGCATGAAAAAGAAACAAGGGCTAAAACCAAAGCCATAAAGAAAATGCCAATTAATCCACCTCTGTCTGAAGCTTTATCAGCCTTATTTACCCATGAACTCGGCAAAGTAATTTCAAATGCACCCATAAATGAAATGGCAAAAACTACCAATAGAATAAAAAAGAAAATATTCATACCAACTCCAGTAGCAACTTCATTGATAACATCTGGTGGAACAAATAAAGTAACAACAGAACCTAAAAGCACGTAGATAATTACTATAGAAATTCCATAAAATATGGCATTTCTAATTCCTTGTGCCTTAGTCTTGCTTTGTTTTGTAAAAAAGCTAACGGTCATCGGTATCATTGGAAAAACACACGGTGTTAGCAAAGCTGCCAAACCACTTCCAAATGCTAATAAAAGTATTGTCCATATGGAATTATCTCCCGATTCCTCTTTATTAGTTGAACTAGATTGAGAAACACTTGATTCATTTATTTTATTAGTATCATTTTCTACTTCAGCTACGGAATCGTTCTCCATTACTGATGTATCCTCATTTGTTTCATTAATTGCTTCACAACCTTTAACTTTCAAAGTAAACTCAGCATCAAAAGGTGGTAAACAATGCGTCTCATCACAGGTTTGAAAAGAAAATCTTCCTTTTAAAACAAAATCTTTAGTGCTTAATATTTCTATTTTACGCTTTAAAACAAATGTATTAGAATGCTGATAAATGTCTTCGTCTGCTGCTGCGTCATGATAGAACTCTGGCTTAGGTTCAATAACTTTCCCTATCACCTTATAGTTTGGTGATTTTTTTGGTTCTATTTCCGTAGGTAATAAAAAGGTGCCTTTTGGTAGATTTGCTGCATAAACATGCCAATGTGCAACACAAGTAATTTTTCCAATAATAACTGCATTACAACCCTCTTGTTCAATACTAAATTCCCAACTTACTTTATCTTCAGGATATTCAACTTGAGCTCTAACATTTAATAATAGCAAAAATACCGCTACTATGGGCAACAATAGAAATTTCTTAATAAAATTCATCAATTCTAAACTATTTATTATAGGATTCCAAAATTAGTTATTTTAATGATAGATAAGAGGCAATCTTAAAGACATAATTGTATTCTTATACCAAACCGCTAAAAAAAGAGTGATAACGAATTTTGTTTGCTGGTTTGGTTAATGCCGACAGACTAACAGTCCGTCAGTTGACGGAACAAAGTGAATTATTTTAAATATCTTGTTAGCGGTTCGGTATTAAGAGAAGAATCATTCTTAGTTTTTATAATAAAAAAACCGAAACTTTAAATTAAAGTTTCGGTTAAATTATAAAAGTAGCTATCCGAATATTAATGGAACTTTATTTCATGAACGCACCGAATTGGAATAATGGTGGTTTTTTTAAGAAGCACATATTTTTCGGTAACTCCCCAAATCGTCGTTTCAACTTTTTTCAATCCTTTAGTATCCTCAAAAAATATTTGTACTTTCCCTTTTGAATTATTCCCTAATTTCATTGCCCTTTTAATTTGGGATTCTCGTTCGGATTTTTCCAATTCAGAACCTAACACATCTCCTTTAGGGAAAGTTAATTCAGATATTTCTTCTTTTGAAACTAATATAGCGGAGGTCTTAGTCATTGTATTCATAAACTATTAAGATTAAAAGATTAGTTGCCAATTATAGGTATCTTAAACGCTAAACGAAAAATAAAGTTTCTACCAATACGCTATTTATATCAAATCTTAATAGCTAAATTAATTCCTATGGTATGAATATGATTGTTCTACTTTGCAAATTCTAACTTGATACGATTGGTAAAAATGCTTTTTTCCTAAATATTGTGCTTCTTGGTGTTCAAAATTACTTTTCCAATTTAGGATAGCCTCTAAACTTCGCCAATAAGAAACAGTTATTCCTATTTCTTCACGAGCACTTTCTACTCCTAACAAGCCTGGTTGCTTTTGAACTAGTTCCAACATCCTTTGTGCAATTACCTGATAATTTTCAATATTTTCAGATTGAATAGATGTGAAAATAACCGCAAAATAGGGTGGTTTTGGTGTATTAGCAAACTCCATTTAAGCTATTGCTTTTATCATATCTTGTTGAGTAATGATATGGTATTTATCTCCATCATACTTTACAATAACTGCTTTTACTCCATCTTGAAAGAGTTTTGAAACTTGAGCAAATGTAGTCTCTGCATTTACAATAGGAAAAGCACTTTGCATTACATTTCTAACGGGTAAATCTTTTAACTCTGGCTGAGCCAATAATTTTCCAAATAAATGACCATCGTTTAAAGAGCCAACAAATTCACCATTTTCTAATACTGGTAACTGAGAAATGTTGTATTGATTCATTAATAAAATAGATTGTGAAACTGGAGTATCAGAACTTACCGTAACTAAATGTTTACCAATGTGGTCTTTAATTAAATCCAAAGCGGTTTTCTTTTCCTCTTCTAAAAACCCTCTGTCACGCATCCAATCGTCGTTAAACATTTT
>CAYHWX010000022.1:12008-41912 GCA_964360245.1 uncultured Vicingus sp. | reverse complement strand
GCGTTTTTCATGTTCTTTTTTATTTTGGTAACGAGATGAATACCATCTACAAAAAGCTGTTCAAACAAATCTTGTCCTAGGTATCCCCTATCGGCAAATATTTTTCCAAAAACTTTATCATGAAAAGTTTTATCTTTCAATGGCTGCCTATCATCTACATTACCTTTTGTGATTAAAAAATCAATAATTTCCCCTCTTTCATTAATAATAATGTGAAGCTTAAATCCAAAGAACCATCCCATTGAACCCTTGCCTTTTTCTGCAATATTTTTAAACACTTTATTTTGATGTTCCCTTTTTGGATGGCATACTTTAATCAAAGTAGAATCCATAAAAGAAATACCTGAACACTTGCCTAAACAACGCATTTGAAGAAACAAAACCATCGGTACAATGGCTTTTTGTTGAAGTTCTACAAACC
The DNA here is from genome assembly GCA_964360245.1 of uncultured Vicingus sp. Classification (GTDB taxonomy): domain Bacteria; phylum Bacteroidota; class Bacteroidia; order Flavobacteriales_E; family Vicingaceae. The sequence goes on along the minus strand of CAYHWX010000022.1, from coordinate 41,491 downwards.
TATTGTACGAAACTGTCGATGGAAACTCACTTTTCATATATTTACATACATGATTGATGTAGAAGTGTTTTAGACAACGGTAGCCTTTTAAATGAAACAGAAGCATAATTGTTATTATCTCACTCTGTGACATTCTGCATTTTTTATTCCGTTTCTTTACGTTTAAACCTTCTTCTATTGAATGTTCATCAATGGTTTTGTTTAATTCTTTACAAAAATCGTCTATTAAACAAAAAATTTCAATAACTTTATCTTTAGAATCCATAAGCAGAATTATTAGTTATATATTTGATTTTGAACTAGTTAAATATACTAATCTTTCTGCTTATTTTCTATTTTTTTCTCTTTTTTTATATCGAACTCACGTTAATTAAGTAATCAAATATTATTTGAATTTATTTTTGATGTTATTCATACTTTACAGCAAACTCTCCTTCAAGTTTATAACCATATTTTTTAGCTACATCTTCAACAGAACTACCCAATTCTTTAGCTAATTCTTGAATATTTGACAATGGTAATCTAGTGGCTTCTTTTTGAGGGGGTTTTGTAGTTATAGCACTTTTTTCTAACCTACCAACCAATTCATCTTGTGAAAACAATGGTAACTCATTCTTTTTGTTTACCACTATCTTATCTACTGGTTTTAGATTTTTATTGGTATAATATTGTTTTTTGAATTCTTCTTTTGTTAAAAATTTAACCTGTGGATTTTGTTCTAGAAGCCACCCAATAAATAATGACCAGTTCATGGAATGAATATTTCGATTTTCTAAATCATTTTTAAGCTCTTTATATTCCCTTAAATCTTCTTTAGTTTCTAAATAACAATGGACTTCTGCATCAATATTAACAGAGGCTAAAAGTAATTCCAATTGACTGTTCCAGTATTTTCCATACATATTATCAATGTATTCTTCTTGTTTTTTTATTAAATCTTCTTCTTCCTTTTTTTTCTTGTTTTTTTCTTGCTTCCTGGTTTTATTCTTTAATTCAAAAATTTTATCTTCAAACCAATTATTTTCAATCGCTTTTATAACAAATCCTACAAAATTATTTTTTGTGGTTTTATCTTCTTTTTGTAAAAATTCTATACAATTTTTTATATATTCTTCTCCAAAACGATTTAACAATTGAGTCGCTTTTTGGTCTGTCATTTCCTCGTCAGATGGTTTTTTAAGTTTTTTTAAAGCGATGATGGTTTCACTAAAATTATTTTCTGAAACTTCATTATTCTTTTCATAAGAAGGTTCGCTTTTACTATTTTTAAAATACCTCTCCTCTACCTTATTATTTTTATAAATGGTAAATCTTATGGCATAAACTCTTCTTCTTTTTTTTATCTCTTCAAAATCAAAACAGATGTCTGTTTTACTTTTTAACTCTTTTTGTGCAAGTAAAATTACATTTCGTTTAAAATCAGAATAAGCATTGTATCTCGTTTCTATTTCGAGCAAAATTTTTATTTCTTCTACATATAAAATTCTCTTCCCAATCAACTCATATTGTTTTAGTAATTCATAAAATCGTAAGGCATGGTTTGATTGAAGTATTAAGTGGTATTTTAATTGGTATGAAGTATATGCCCAGCCTGCTTTTTCGGTCTTTAAAGCATCTATCCGTTCACTTTTTTCTTTTAATTCTAATTGTTTTTTTTCTGTTTCAATTTGTTTTGGCGATTTTAAAAGATACGTTAATAAATTATTGTTTAGTTCAACAAAAATTGCTCCTTCATCCGCATCATACTTTACCATATTAGTAATGGTTAAAAATTCAAAACTGCCATCTTCTTGTCGTAAGTGAATGTTCTTAGAAGTTAGCCCATTTGCTATATCTTCTAATTCCATATAAACCTTATTATTTTTTTTAATTTTTACAATATCAACAACATCAACTCTGTATTGTTTTTGAAAAGATACATCTTCAAAGGGATTGATTTGAGCAAAAACCATCTCTAAAACTCTAGACTCACTCCTTGTTAAATTTAGTTTTGAGGCTATTAATAAATTACCTTTGCGTACAATTTCCGGTTTAGTATCTTGCATTATAAAATTATTATGTTTTTAATCATTCAAATATATAAACTTATTTTATCATGGAAAAACATACTTACCTTTTTTCCATATTTAAAAACATACTGATTCAATTCATTTTTTAATCATTGATTGTTGCTGAAAGTCTTATTGTTATTGATAGTTAGTAGAAAAATAGCTTCATCAATAAAGTATTATGTAAATACTCATATTAACGTAGAGAATACTCATATTAATGTAGGAAATACTCTTATTAATATTTATTATCCTCATATTAATGTAGGAAATACTCTTAGTTGGGATAGGTTTTCATTTAATCTGTATGAACAATTAATTGTTTGAAAGTTGTGATTTTTTCAAAAATCACAGGGTAAAAGGACTCCATTGATAGTTATAATACGGTTTTTCTTATTAATGTAGGAAATACTCTTAGTTGCGTAGGAAATACACCTAGTATATTGTATTTACTCATATTTATATTGGAAATACTCTTATTAATGTAGGAAATACTCTTAGTTAGGTTGGAAATGCTCATCCACTCTTGGATTTACTCCATGCTATATTGGAAACACACCATTTGTCTATTGGAAATACTCTTATTGTAATTGTTGTTTTTCCTCCATGTTAATAGGGTAAACACTCTTAGTTAAGTAGGAAATACTCTATTGAAACCTTGTTTTTACTCTTATTTTAATTCCAAACTCCTTATTATGACTGATGCTTAGCTTCTCTAAACATATAATGTGTTAACTCTTAAAAAATGAAATGTTATAAAATAACAAACAATGCTGTTATTTTAAATTTATCCCTCCCTCTTTTTGGTTTTTAAAACAAAAACAATTTTTTTGATTTTTCACATCACAAAAAAACAAAAAAAAACAACAAAAGAAGAGCGATGGCAAATTTGTTTCAAAAAAGTTCCGCGAAAAAAGTAGAACTAAGAGTATTTCCTACATTAAAAAGAAAATTATCTTCTCACCTATAGCGTAAACAAAGAGGGTAAGGTTTGAATACAGAAATAATATTAATTTACTTGGTATTATTTTTTATTATTTAAAATGATTTTAATAAGTTATATTATTTACTTAGGTATATAATTTTTTTACATTTGCCTCAAGTAAATTTTTATACAAACCCTAAACATTAAAAAATGAATAAATTAGAATTAATTGGTAGAATTGGCAACGATTTAGAAGTAAAAAAAATCAAAGATGATTTTAATATTTTAGAAATGTCTATAGCAACTAACGAAAAATGGAAAGACAAAAACACACAAGAAGAAAAAGAAAAAACGGATTGGCACGTTGTTAAATTTTACGGAAGCACAGTTGATAATGCAAAAAAATTCAAGAAAGGAGATCTAGTAAAAGTTTCTGGGAAATTAAATTATGATGAATACGATGATAAAAATGGTTCGAAACAAAAACGGGCTTATTTACATTGCTTTTCAATTGAAGAAGGTCTAAAAAAGAATGACGAAAACACTACTAATATTTAAATATTAGGTATATTTTGAAAGGGAGGTTGGTCCCTTAATTACGCATGTCTCGAAATTAAAAGACTTAAAAAACCAAAAAACCTCCAGCAGAAGTGTTGGAGGTTTTTCATAATCAATCTATTCTACTTATTTTTTAGATTGCTCAATTATTGTAGCAATCATATCAAGATTACTATTCATTATTTTTTGAATGGAATTTTTATATCTTAGTACACATTTTTTACATTGAGAGAAACAGATGTAGATTTATAATTAAAAACTTCAAAATCAAAAAAATGAACATAAGAACATCTTTAACTTTAATAGTAGTCCTATCTTTTTTTTTATCATGTGTCTCTATTCCAAAAGAATCTATTACACTTTCTCAAACTTTAGGTAAAGATTTGCAGATATTACATAAATCACATCGAAATATGGTTGATATTCATTTTAAAAAAATTAAAGATGATATCAATTCTTTTGTTGATGATACATATGCCCCATATGTAATTCACTATGTCTTAAATAAACAATTGGAAGCTTACGAAAAAGGTGATTCTACATCCATTTATGCTGTTATTCATAAAGCTGGGGAAGTAAAAGGAAAAGAGCAATCAGAAATAGCATTAGAGAAAATGGAGAGCTTTTTAAATGCAGCAAGAAATAACATTGAGAGCAAAAGAAAAAATCTTCTTGAACCTATTGAAAAGCAACAGTCAAAAATCCTAAAAACTGTTGATGATTCATATGAACATGCAATTTATGCTAATTCTACTATTACTGGACATCTTCAGTCAATAAGAAAAGTGAAAGAAGCTCAGCAGGAAGCCTTATCTTTAATTGGATTAGAAGGTGCTGATAGTGTGATTACAAATTCATTGGTGAATATATCTGAGAAGGTAAGTGAAGCAACTGAAAAAGCAAAAGAAATAGACGTAAAAAGTGAAGATGCACTAGAAAAATTGGAAGAGATTAGTAAAAAAATAAAAGAAATAACTGATAAAAAATAAATATTATGCCAAACGAATTTGATGATTTATTTGCCGAAGCTGAAGCGGCTTTTGATGGTGAATATAAAAACGAATTAGATAACTTATTAGGATTATCAAGAGAAGAAATTGATGCTGTAACACCAGGCACATCTGACTTAAAAATTTATGACGTTCTTATTAGTGTTGTAAAGAAAGCTTCAAAAGATAATATTTCCCAAGCTCAATTAATTGATAACATTAGAAGTTTAGGAGAAGTAGCTGTAAAAATAGCTAAGAAAGTTCCAAGTTTTGCAGCATTATTAATTTAAAAAATATAGAATTATGAAAAAACAATTACTATTAATAACGCTATTAACATTCTGTATTGATATAATCGCACAGGATCTCGATTATCATCCATATAAGGTTGGTGATAATCAAATATTAGAATATACCCAATTTTCATTATCTTATAATGAACAGCATGAGCAAGCTGATTGGGTATCATATGAGCTAACTGCTGAAGAGGTTGCTGCTAAATTAGATCGATGTGATTGTTTTAATACAGATGATAATGTTGCAACTGGTTCATCATCAGAAAAAGATTATTCATCAACTGGGTTTGATAAGGGGCATTTATGTCCTGCAGCAGATAACAATATATCTGAACAAGCTAACAAAGAATCATTTTTAATGTCCAACATGAGTCCTCAATTGCCGCAATTTAATAGGGGTATATGGGCTGATTTAGAAAGTTGGGTAAGAAAACAGGCTACAGAGTATCAAAAGTTATATGTGGTGACTGGACCTGTTTTTGTAAATAATCTTGGTACAATCTCAAGTAAGGAAATAACAATTCCAGGATATTATTATAAAACCATATTAAGATTTGATGGAACAACAGCTAAGACTATTGCTTTCCTTTTACCTCATGTTGGTGCGATTGGAGAATTAAAAGATTATGTTGTTGCTGTAAATTCAGTTGAAACATTAACAGGTCTTGATTTTTACCCAGCATTAAGTAATTCAATAGAGAATAAAGCTGAATCTCAAATTGAATTAAAAACGTGGGGATTCTAAAATAAAAGTATTGGATAAACTAATAAAACTATCATTTCTTATTCTCACACTTTTTATTATAAGTTGTGGGCTTTCCGAAGAAAAAAGGCAGAAAATAGCTGAACAAAAAATATTAGCAGAGCAACAAAAGATAGAAAAAAGCAAAGAGAACAAATACGATTCCTTAATTACGTGAGTCTAATTTGTAACATATTTTAAGGACAAAAAGGCTTTAAGAATTTAAAGGAGCTTCTGGCAGGAGTGTTGGAGGTTTTATTTTTAAAAATATTTATATAGATAGACGAACTGCCGTCAGAGGTAATTTTAAATGTGAGCCGAACAAGACGAACTGACGTTGATTGAATTTTGAGTAGTCCTAAATTTTAAAAATGTCCGATTATTCAAATTAGTTTACATTTTGTATATTTAGATAAAATTTTCATAAGTATGGATTCAAGAATGGAAAATATGCAAATTGTTACGAAAAAGTTAATAATTCTTTCGGCAATTACAATAGTAATTATATCATTAATTTTTGGAGCTACACTTATATTAGGAGAAAAACTTATGATTTCATGGTTATGTATTTTGTGTGGAATCTCAGGCGGATTTGTTAGCATTCAGCAAAGAACAAAAAAATTTTCAAATAGGGAGCTCGAATTATTATCAACATCATTTTTTCAAATATTACTCATTCCAATATATGGTGGTATCTTCTCTCTTCTTTTATATGTAATATTTTTATCTGGTTTGATTCATGGACAATTTTTTCCGACATTCAGTTTTCCCCATATACCTGAGACTGGAGTTGATTCATTGTATTTGCGAAATTTTTTAATTTACACATATCCGAGTTCTGGTCAAGACTTAGCAAAATTAATTTTTTGGTGTTTTCTTGCCGGCTTTTCTGAAAGATTGGTTCCTCAGATAATGTCAAACTTCTCAAATAAAATTGAAAAAGAAAAGGGTGGAGACTAGCAATCATCAAAACTGGACGACAACGAAAAGCCAAACGAGTAGGGAAATAAAAAAAACAATAAACAGAAACGAACAATTATTAAGACAGCATTATACATATTGACTTTTGTTTTTTCATCGACAATTTCTCTAGGGCAAAACATCCCTCGACTTTATAAAAAGGCGACACCTTCAATCGTAAAAATTTCAACTCTTGACAATAGTGGACTTGCTTCTTCGGGAACAGGTTTTTTCATTGACGAGAAAACAATCATAACTTGTTATCACGTAGTTGACAACATTAGCAAAATTGACATCTCAACAATTGATAATAAGCACTTCACCGTTGATAGCGTAATTACTTCAAACAAACAAGCAGACCTTATAAAATTTACTGTTAAGGAAAAAAATAAAACTTGGTTGATACTTTCTAATAAACTTCCGTTGGTTGGCGAAACTGTTTTTATAATTGGCAACCCAAACGACTTTGACTTTTCAATTTCAAACGGATTGGTTTCTGCTATTAGACAAAAAAACAACGAACAAGTTATTCAAACAAATGCAGCAGCATCCCCAGGTAGTAGTGGTGGACCGCTGCTCGACAAAAACGGAAAAGTAATCGGCATTATGTCTTACGTTAAGTTTGCCGGACAAAATCTAAATTTTGCAGCTACTTCTTTGAACGCAAAAAACTTAATCAATGACAAGACAATTACCAAACTGACATCGTTTCCAAAGTATTTAAATCAATCGCAACTCGACAGTATTATTGACCTTGCAGACAGTTTTATTAAAACGAGGCAATACAAAAAAGCCCTTGAAGTTATTTTGCCTGTAACACAAATTGCGAACAGTTCACAATCATTTTCAATGATTGAGCAAATTGCAAACTGTTACTTTTTTGACAAGGATTATTCCAAAGCAGTTCAATATTTTGAGTTGCTCATTGATAAACTTCATCAAATAAAACCAAGAACAAATCAAATGGTTTGGGTTTACGCACAAGCATTGCACAAATCGGCAATTTGTCATTACACGCTTGGCGACAAAGAAGGAGCAATAGACATACTCGTAAAAGCTGAAGAAGTATCTAAAGCAGGTTTTGAAAACGACAGCGACAGAAAAGATTTTTATCAATTGCAGATGCAACAAGTTTATTCAACGGATGCACTATACAAGTATTCGCTTGACAGAAAATTTGAAGCGTGTTTAAGTTGGAAAAAAGCAAAAATATTTGGCTACAAAACAGACGATTATAACTTTAACAAAATTTGCGAATGAATGTGACAAACTTGATAATGATAACACGGGTAGCTGTTGCACAACTTCCTAAAATCAATAGAAAGAAAGTGTAGTAATAATTTGAGAATAATACAATTTTAACTTATCTTTCTCGAAAATATACTAAGATTGACAGTTGCAACTTACATAAAACAGCTTTTATCATACGAAGAATTTTCATTTTCCTTAAATGAATTGGTTGATAATCTCAAAAAATCAGAGACTTCAATAAAAAGTGAACTCTCCCGATTGATTAAGAAAAAAGAGATTATAAATCTCAGAAAGGGATTTTATCTAATTATAACACCTAGGTATTCTTCTGCCCAAAAATTGCCGATACAACTTTATTGCGAGAAGCTATTCAAGCATTTGAATAGGAAATATTATGTTGGATTATTTTCCGCGTCAAAATTTCATGGAGCGAGTCATCAGCAAGTACAGAGAGATTATCTAATTATTGAAAAACCAAAATTCAACGATATCTCAAAAAATACAATTGACATTCGTTTTTTTACTACAAGTAATTGGAGTGATAAAAATATTCAGTTAAAGAAATCAGATGCAGGAATTTATAAAATATCTAGTCCTGCCTTAACAATAGTTGACTTAATTCATCATCAAACAAAGCTAGGTGGAATCAATAGAATGTTAGCTACTATTGAGGAGTTAATGGACGAATTAACAAAATCGGATTTAATCGAGCTTTTAAATTGGTACCCTAATAGAAGTACATTGCAAAGACTAGGCTTTTTGATTGAAGAACTAGAGGTGAATGAGGAATTTCAGGAAATGATATTTAAAAACTTAAAGTCAGATATTTTTTTCCCTGTGTTGTTAAGTCCAAAGTCAAATGAAAAACCTGGTGCTGTTGGGAATCGGTGGAAGGTTGATGTTAACATAAAACTTGAAAGCGATTTATGATACCAAGACCAGATATAGCAAAATGGCAACAATATGCCCCATGGAAAGAATTTGCACAGGTTGAACAAGATTTAATTATCTCCAGAGTTTTAGTAGAAATTTTTTCCGATGAATTTTTGAGAGAAAATCTTGCATTCAGAGGTGGAACTGCATTGCACAAATTATATTTAAATCCTGCTCCCAGATATTCAGAAGATATTGATTTAGTTCAAATAAAGGAAGGCCCGATTAAGCCAATAATGGAAAGGCTTGCTAAAGTTATTACCTTTTTCGAAGAACCACGAAAGACTCAGGTGAGAGGGCATGGAGCAAAAGCATTATATCGTTTTACATCGGAATATGAAGAAATACGAATGAGGTTGAAATTGGAAATAAACTGCAAAGAGCATTTTAATATTTTAGATTGGTTTGATTTTCCATTTGAAGTTGAAAGTGATTGGTTTTCAGGAAAAGCAGAAATCAAGACTTATAACATTAATGAACTATTGGGGACAAAACTGAGGGCACTTTATCAACGAAGTAAAGGGCGGGATTTGTTCGATTTAAACTATGCTCGACTAAACCTGGAATTGGACATTGAAAAAATAATTATATGTTTCAAAGAATACACAACTTTTGCAACAGGAAACCGATCACCGAGTAAAAAAGAGTTTCTATTAAATATTGAAGAAAAAGAAAATGATGTTGATTTTACAGGGGATATGGAAGCTATATTGAGATCTGGTATAACATATAATCAGAAAGAGGCTTTTGATTGGTTAAAAACAGAACTAATTGAAAAAATTTAAATGAACAATATAACTAAAATAGGGTTACACTAAAAAGTGTAAAAAGGACAAAACAAGTAAAGCTGTTACAGGATTAAAAGCTGATAAAATTATTATTAAAAAGGTGAATAAATATTTTACCGATTCAGAAAAACATCACATTATTCAAGAACTCTCAGGTTTTTCACCTAATATCATTTTAACTTTAATGCCGCTAGGGTATTTCCTTAAAGTATAATGCCGATGTAGGTTTTAAGGATCATTTATGCGACATTTAAAATCACAATCGGTATAACTATTAAAAACAGAACAATAAGGAGTGAAGATGTTTATATTTTATTACTCTATTTAACATAATTAATATTATAAGACAAAATAAAAATTTATTTTACCTATTTATAAACCAACATGTTATAGCAAACTTATCTCAAACTATCTATAGAAAAATTCTTGTGTTTGCTATTTAAAAAGATTTTGGATTTTATAATTAAACCCTCTCTTAATTACTATATTTTACTGGAATAATATTCTTTAAACCAGTTAGGAACAATGTCTTTATCAATTACATCCCAATTCTTAGTATTATCTTTATCCAGTTTAAAATGAGCAAATAATGATTGTTTTCCATCGCCATCTTCCGAGTTGTCAAAATAAAATGCCTGGTAAGCATATTGAGATGCTTCGTGAAGCAAATCCATTGAACGATAATACCTATCGGTTATTTTATCTTTAGGAACATCATGACCACCTTGTTTAACCCTTACTTCAACACGGTATTGATTAATAGCAGGAGATTTAGTTGAAATAAAGTATAAATAAACTTTATATCCGGCTTTCACAGCCTCTTTCATAATATCAACCTTGCTAGGATGTGAAAAAACCGTTTCAAAAGAGAATTTTTTTCGCTCTGCTACTAGCTTTTTTCTCAACACATGTGCAATTATTTGTGCTACATGCTCATCTGCGTTTGGTTCTAGCAAATGAATTGTATTTTCTGTAAGTTTAAATGACGATTTGAATAGTTTTTCATTAAAACTAGTCCCAACTAATCCTGAATCCAAGGCAATCCTAACAAACTCTTCTTCTTGAAGATTTATCTTGTATTTTTTAAAGGAACATTTGCCTTTTCTCAGTTCTTTAGCAATTAAATCAGCATTTACATAAATACCAAAATCTATAGGCACGTTATTAACCTTGTGGTTTTGTACTTTATTAATAATAGTGCTTTTCCCAGATCCATTTGGACCGGCAAAAACTCTCATTCTTAATGTTCCGTTAGTCAAGGATTAGTTTTTGATTTTTGTTATTTGCCTCAATTTTCTCAATTTTCTCAACAGTTCCATCTTGGTATTCTTTCACTACCCACCCTTCTCTGGCGACAACAATATAACCCAAAAGTTCCATAGCTTTTTCTGAGGCTTCTTGGAATGCCTCCGTTGATTTACGTATTAGAATACGTTTAGTGAAATACGACTTATTTTTCTTTGAATCACTCATACTACCCCAAAGTTACGAAAATATGTATATAAATGTTGCACAAAAATTAATATCCCATCTTCCACTCTCGTTTTGGAGAACTTCTAACCTTGTTCTCATTAACTACAACTTGGTAAAGTGTTGAGAATATTTATAGAGTTTATTCATTATTTACTAATTATTAAATTCCATTTCGATTTCTTTAAAACGATTAAAGTCCGTTTTTAAATCGTTCATTGTAGGTGGTGCGTGCTGTTCCTCTGGATGACTATGTGCTCTTATAAAACCACTAGCTCTACCAAACATATCATCTATTTCTGCTTTATGTTTGTCTATCAAATCTCCTTTGATAGCAGGAAATTTAGTCATCATAATGTTATTACGGTATCGACCAACTATCTCTTTAAAAATTGTATTAGACACTAGTAATTCTAATCCTGTTCGTAGATAATCATAACCTTCTGCCGCAACTTCATTTTCATTTCTATCACCAATTCCATTTTCACAAATTATATTAAGTTTTCCTTTATAAGTGCTTAATTTATTTATTGGTGTACCATCAGAAAGTATTCCAGTACTAACTCCATTTGTTGATACGTTGTAATATCTAAAGTCAACATCGCTATTAAGTACATTTTTTTGTTGAGCGAAAAACGCATTATAAAAAATTACATTGTGTGTAAAAACCACCACTTGTCTTTCTTTGGATAAATTAACTAATCGTCTCGCCACATCATTAATTATTAAATGATCTAGGGAATTAACAGGGTCATCAAAAACCACAGGAGCAACACTAGAGTCTAATTGTAGCTCCGTTAAGAACTCACAAAGTGCAATTGTTTTTTGCTCCCCTTCACTTAATACTTTGTTTATCTCGTAATTGGCAACATTTTGTCGTATACGAGAACTTCCTTGCTGAGAAAAGAAACCAAGACTAACACCCAAATATTGCTTTCTAAAGCCAGTTAATTCGGTAGTGAATTTTTGCTGAAAATCTTGGGCAACCAATTCTTCACGAGCTTGAGTGGTTTTATGACTCAAAGAAGAGGTATTAAACTGTGACCTACTATTATCTATTATCTTACGAGATAACAGATTTGTTATAACAGCAATTATTCCTTGCTTATTATCTGATAATAACTTTCTGTCTTTGAGTTCTGCTATTTCTTTTTTAAGTTTTGTTTCGATTTCTGTTAAATTCGCTAATAACTTAATAAGTGTATCTCTTGAAGTGCTATATTCAGTTTGTTTTGTTTCAAGAAATTGGATTATTGACAAGTAGTTAATATCAAAAGGAAGATTTGCATCTACAGTATCATTAATCACATGGTCTTTAAATAGCTTAATCTTCGCATTAAATTCAATAATTTCTTGAGGTTGAACTATCCTACTATCTTCCACTACACCAAATGAAGGTTGATGAAAAGTAACAGTATCTGTAACTATATTAACTCGCTCAACAATTTCATTCTTTAGTTTTTCATGGTTTTCGATTTCAGTTTTCGTAGTATCGTTAAGAATTTTACCATAACTCTCAACCAGTTTTTTTGCTACTTCGTTTTGTAAATCTTGTTTGCAATAAACACAAGTGTCATCTGCGTTGTTTGGGTAGTTTTCTTTAGCAAGTAATTTTATATATGAATCAGCAGACTTTAGAAAATTTGAAAACTCTTCTGTATGAAATTGCTCTAATCCATATGTTTCTGCTAATGCTGCAATACCAAGTTGAGTTTTGGCTTTTAATGTTTTGATGGTTGCATTGTAAGAAATAATGGCTTCCCAGTCTTTTTTAGTAAGATTTGATTGTGTCTGTTTAACTGTTGATATAACCGAAGTGAGTTCGGTTAGCATAAGATTAATATTTTTGAGTTTCGCTTCTAAGGTAGCTTTGTTCAGATTTTTTAATTCTTCTTCCTTTCCGGTAAGCGTTTTTTGATGTTCATCTATAAATACTGATAATTCGTCAAGTAAATCTTTATCTGAATTATACGCTAAGGCAGCAATATAAGTTTTTTGTGGAGTAGCTTCATGCAAATATTCTTTCCATTGCAAATCAATAAGATATAACGCATATTGTGCATTTAATAGATTTGTTAGTTCAGTAAGTTCGTTAGTAACCAATGTGAATAAATAAAAACCTTTTGGTATAACTAACAATTGACGATTATTAGACAGTGAAATATTTACACAATCGCTGTTAAATATTGACACTGCATTTAGGTCTGATTCTGGACGACCACCTTGCCAATTAAGGTAAAAAGGGCTTTCATCTGAATTAAAATCTAAGCGAGCACTTTGATTCGTTTGATTTTCATGAACATTTGAAAGAATATCAATATTGCTATCAAAACTGTACCCTTGTGATTTTAAGATACGACTATATCCTGTTTTTCCAACCCCATTATTTCCATATACAACTGTAATATTTGGGCTAAATTCCATGATTTGATCTTCCGCCAATTTATTTACTCCTTTAACTTCAGATAATTTTGTTAGCACAACTTTTTTTGAAGGAGGTGTAAAGCTGGGTTTTGTAATAGTTAATTGAGGAAGTGGTGTTGGATGCTCAAAACCTATATCTTGTACAAAATAATCAAATACCTGCTTTCGTTCATTGTGGTCTAGGGCTACTTGCTTATTCGTTACTAATTCCACCAACAATTTGCTCCAACTACCTAGAGGATTAGTCCAATCCCATAAAAAATCTATTAGTTCTCTTTGTGTATTTGTTGTAGACATGATTATTCTTTAATTCTGTTCAACAATTTTAATTTCCTCCTCACTCAACCCATAAAGCTGATAAACCATTTTATCTATTTCCTTATCGGTTTTTTCTATTTCGGCTTTTAGGGTTTGGGCTTTTTGTTTTTGCTCATTAAAGTATTGCATCCATTCGGCTTCTTGTGATAAGCTTAATTGCATTTTTGCTTTTTTCAATTCTTTTAAAAAGGCTTTAAACTCCAATTCGTGCCAGTTTTGCAACTTTGTGGTTAGTTTTTCTATAGTAAATTTGCTTTGGAGTAATTGAGCGAAATTATCGCTCATTTGTTGCTTTTCTTTGTTTAGAGAAATCATTATATCTGCTTTTAAAATGAAAGGTTGTTCATTTTCTATTTTAGGGATTGGTATTTTCTTTAAATATTCAACCGTAACTTGTGTGGTCAAGTTCATTCCAAGATTAAAAACCAATTCATAATAAAAATGAATTAATTTTGAATTTAGTAGTAATAATAAAGATTCTTTTGAATTTATTTTTAAATCATAGATTGAATAAAGTGTATTGAATGCATGTGAATAATTTCTTAATAATGTTGCTTCTGGTTTTGTTGCAATCCTTTTAACAAATAAATTTTCTTCAAAAAAAATATCTTTTTTATAATCAATACTATTCAGATTAGGTATTATATAATAATAATCATTAATTGTATATCGGTTTACTTCTTTACCACTTAGACAAGGCACTTTATATAGTTCATTTTGTATTCTACTGCTAATCGAAAATTTCTTTGCTAAATTAATCTCAGAATTACAAAACTTACATTTGTTTGAGTCCCTTGTTGAATAATACTTTGTTGAAATTTCTGTATATTTATTACAATTGTGACACTCTACCAAATCAGTAACTTGCCCTAATTCAATACCTCTTTTTATTTTAGCTATTTCACCTAATTTAGAGTTTGTTGAAATTTTATTCAAAATACTTTGTTTATCATTCTCAATATCAAATGAAAATGCTTTTATAGGATTCTCATTATAAATCTCTGTATTAATATTTCTAGATATATCTATGCCATCCTTACATTTTCTTACTGTCGTTATACCTTTAGGACTTTTCATCTGATAACATACGGCAACAGTATTAGAAGCAACTCCTGGAAATTGACCAAAATCAGTAAGAGAAATGAAATTATATTTATTAATAATTAAGTTACGTAATTCAAAATATGAGCTGTTTTTAATTACAACTTCTGGCACTAATAAATTTATTAGCCCACTTTCTTTTACAAGCTGATGCCCTAAATAAAAGAAAACAGCAAACATATTTAGGTTTTTTAAGTCAAGGTTATATTTTTTTGCAATTTCAATAGAATCTGTAAGAGATATTTTACTATTCCAAGGCGGATTACCAACTACTACATCAAAACCACCTTTAATAAATACTTGAGGAAATTCCTCTTCCCATTTAAAGGCTTTATCTCCTGCAACAACTTTACTATCAATAAGTGAGTTACCGCATTTAATGTTGTTGTTTAAATCGTTTAGTTTTCTACGTGGTTGTGCGGTACGTAACCACAACGAAAGTTTGGCTATTTCTACACTTTCATCGTTTAAATCAACGCCAAAAATGTTGTTTTCCAATACCTCATTAGCAATATCTTTAACATGAGCAGAAATTTGTTTTTTATTACCAGAAATAATTTTTTCTATCTTTAAAACGTGTTCATTTAATAAATCATGTTCATTGATTAAGTAATCTAATGCTTGATTTAAAAAAGCACCGCTACCACAGGCAGGATCACATATTTTTAATTCTAATAACCAATTTCTAAAAGCCTTTATTTTTTCATTATACTTTAAACCTTTTACAGAAAGTTTTTTGTCTTTAGTTACAAAATCTAATGTTATAGTTTCTATATCTAAACCTAATTCAGCTTTTTTTTCGGTACAAAGTTTACCAACAGTATTTTCTACAATGTATTTAGTAATGTATTTTGGGGTGTAATAAACACCGTCTTTTTTACGTTTGGTTTTTTGAGCATCAAATTCAACGCCTTCAATTTCGGCATTTACACTTTCTATTTCATTAAGTGAGTTTTCAAAAATATGCCCTAAAATATTTACATCCACTTGACTCTCAAAATCGTAATTAGAAAGAGCTTTAGTGTATTTAAAAAGCAATTCGTCGCTAATTTGCAAACTATCTAAAACAGTATCGGGCTTAAATAATCCGCCATTGTAGGCAAAAATTTCAGCTCCTTTGTCTGTACCTTTTCTGCCAGTATCTAAGTAACCAAAGTAGAGTTTAAATCTTTCGTAAAGTGGGGAGTATGCATCTAAATCTTTTAGGTTGTTCCATTGTTCCAAAATTTTTAAAGTAGAGTTGGGAGGCAACAAATCCCTGTCTTCGGCAAAGAAGATAAACAAAAAACGGTCAATGAGTTTTTGTGATTTTTTAAATAAATTTTGTTTAATGTTTTTGTTGGCTCTTTCAGTATCTTCCTTATTAAACTCTGCTCTAAACACTTCGTTTTTCATGTTTAGTTTTACTAAATCGCGATACAATTCGCGTTTAAACAACGAATAATCGCCATAAAACTTTTTAGTAATCTGTTCTTCAACTTGTATAGATTCTTCCTTAATCTTTAACGGAATGTTTTGGAGCAAATTCTCTTTTTCTAAACACAAATAGAGTAATGCAAATCGTTCTTGGGAAGGCGTAAATAAATCAAACTCTTCAAATTCTACTGCATTATTTATATAAAATCGTAGTTTTTCAAAATTGGAAGTAACCACATAAACACAATTTGTTTGATTGGCTTTGTAATCAAAAGCTTGTTGGCGAATGCTTTCTAAATCTTTGGTTTTGGTACTTTTTAGTTCAATTACACCCAAAGCATTGCCATTTTTTAAAATAGCACCATCGGCTTTTTTTGCTCCAGTTTCATTTTTATATTCAGTTGTTAAATTATAAGGTTCAACAGGGTTAATGCTATATCCCAATACATTAACAAATAATTCACGTAAAAATCCTTCTTGAAACCCTTCCTCTTTTATTATTTTAATATTTTGTTGAATAGATGTATCTAAAAAGTATTTTGCAAACTTTTTATACGCTTTAGTGATAGCTTCTGCATTTTGTCGTTTGAGGTAATTATTGAGTACAGAAGTTTGAAATAATGCCATTTATTTAGTGTTATTTTTTAGGTCAGAAATTGAATCCGAAAGATACAGTTAAAAGTAATAATTTTTATCAAAGTTTCAGTTTAGTGAGAAACAAAAAGGTATTTCAGAGGATTTTTCTTAAGTTCGGGTTTTACTCCACTGTTCAAGCACCCTAAAATGCGTTTGAAAGCAAGGGAAATATATCGTCTGGCATAGGGGAGTATTTTTGGTTTATCATAACCAAGCTTATAAGACAAAAAATGTAAAATATTGCTTCGATTAATACAGCTTAAAATGAGTCCTTGTTTTTTAAATTAATGGCTTTTTCAACAATCATCATTATTAGCTGTTATGTTTATTAAAATCTGCTTAAATATTCAGAATGATTAACTAATGCCATTTTTAAAACCAGTTTCCAGTTATTTCTGCCATGTATTTTAAAATTCTCGTTACACTCCTCTATAATTGTTTCTATTATTTTTTCAAGAGATAATTTTTTTGAATATTTTCCTATCTCAGTATCTAACTCAGAAATAATAGTATCACTATTATCTTTAAACCTATCAAATAATTTAAGTTTGGTATAATGATAATCCAACAACTCATAAATTTCATTGTTAATACCATTTTTAGAATCCAAGAAGTATTTCAATTCAATAATATTTTCGACAATTTTTATATCAACAAATAAATATTGTACTTCTGGTAGTTTGTCAATGTATAGATTTAAAAACGTTCTTTTCCCTGACTGTCTCCAAATAGAACTTTTGTGACCATTGCATTTTGTACAGCTTGGTATTAAATTAAGAGGGTTTACTACATATTCTGAGAATTCTGATTGGGGGAGATAATGGTCAAAGGAATTAATTTCACCTAAAGAACAATTTTGACAAGTATTATTCACTCGATTATTATCATCAGTAGTTAGTTCAATTTTTAATTTTTGTAATTGTTTACAGTTATAATCATATAAACCTTGTAAATCAACTTTATTTGAATCATTATATTCAATTGCATAAAGAGATTCTAAAGTATTTTTATCAAATTTTTCTTTGTAAATTTCAAATTGTTGTTCAATTTCAGCATTTAATAATTCTACTCGATTTTTATAATCAGGGTCATTTTTCCTTTTATTTTTACTTTTAAGGACATCTTTATGGAAAGAAAAGCAATCACCTTTATATGATTTTAAATTTTTCATTGTGACACTTGGCTTTTAATATATAAACGAGCATTCAAACTGAGAGGGGTATTATCAGATTCAAGTTTCTCATTTATTTGACTATAAGTAAAACCTTTTAAAATCAATCTATCAATTATGGTTTTATATTGTTTTTGTATTTCTCTGTTACCAAAGACATCTTCAGTCAATGTTGTTAAGTTTTCACCAAAAGATTCAATTCCGATTTTTCTAATTGATGGAGTATTTTCATGTCTTTCCATAATATACACATTGCGTGATAGTAATTCTCGTACTATAAGAGGTGAATGAGTTGTGATTAAACAATAGGAATCAAATCGATAAACTAAGTCATAAATTAAATTCATTAACTGTGAGATAGCATTAGGATGTAAATGTGTTTCAGGTTCATCAAAAAGTATAAGTGAATCAAATCGTATGTTTGCTAATATTTCGGAAATAATAAACAACATAATATTCTGACCTGAACTTAATTTGTGTTTAATTTTATTGAATTCACCAACACTAACCGTCAATATATTAACACTATCATCCTCGATAATAATGAATTCATCAACAATATCCTTGTCTATGAAATTCAATAATATGCTTCTCCAGATTTTCATTCTTTCTAGAGATTTAATTTTCTTCCAAGTATTATGAAAACGCAGGACTTGCTGTTTTTGAGTTAATATTTCTTTCTTTCCATCATTTATCGTATGTAATCCACAATAAACATAATTAAAAATTGATGTCTTTTTAGGTATTTCGAAGTTGTCAAAGATGCTATAAGACACTGCTATTACTTTACTAAATAGAGGTGGTCTAGGCACAAAAAAATTATTATTTTTCTTTGAGATATCTAAAGGAAGTTTAGTAATTAACTGGGTTTTACCTGTTCCATTTTTCCCAATTATTGCAAAAATTCTATTTGGTATTTCTAATTCTCTATTGAAATCAAAAGTTACTTCAACAGAATCTTTAGAATATTTTGCATCGAATTGGTATTTAAAACTATATAGATTTGATAAATCGTAATTGTAAATTTTGTGTTTTGCTTGTCTTAACAGTCTCTCAGCATTATCAGACCTGATTAGGGAATGTTTGAAAATAGGGTTTTTTTCAAATTTATCATGTATATCAGTAAAAAATGCTGCATCTTTTAATGCAAACAATACACTTTCAAAGTTTTTACCTGTTGCTTCTTTTAAATTTTGATAAAAGCTATAATCTTGTCCTAAAGAACAGAAGGAGTCAGGTAAAAACTTGAAAGTTTCTTGAATTACAGAAGTAGTATAATCATCTATTCCATTAGTGATTTTTGTATCTCCAATATATATTTTCTCCAAATCATTTTTATAGTAGAAAAGAGAGAAAGTTGTCCAAGAGCTATAATCATTCCACCCATCATTATGTGCTAAAACAAATGCAGGTTTAGTATCTGGCTCAGAATGTGAAGAAAATCTATCACTATGACCTCTTGGATTTTTGACAACAAAAAATGTTATTTGATTTTGGGGAATATCTATAAAAGAATTTTTATCCTCTAGCTTTTCAAGTGAATAAACAGGTTGCTCGTTTTCATCATATTCAGAAATAGAAAGTGTTATGTTTTCACTTTCAATATATGAGTTTACAAGCAAAACAAATTTCATTATATCATCTTCGTTTTCTCTATATTTACTAAGAACGATAGTCTCAATAAACTTATTAAAAATATTGTCGTCTTGTAATAATTTCAGTCTTTCTATTAACAAGTAGTTAACGTCCCAATCGTTATTATTAATAGTGTGCTGAACTATATCACCATACGCATCACCATACCTTGTGTCTTCCGAAGGCATTGACCTTAAATTCCAAATATCATTGAGCAAACTCATCATTGAGTCATTCTCTTCTGTAACGCTAAAAAGGTTGCTTTCTTTCAGTAAGGCTTTTAATAATTCAGATTTTGTCTTTAATGATATTTTCATGATTGTTAATGAGTAATCTGTGTTTTGTTTATATTGCAGCTAACGCATGTGTATGAAATTGTGCTTTTGTTGTTTTAGGTACAGTTAAAAGTAATAATTTTTATCAAAGTTCCAGTTTAGTGAGAAACAAAAAGGTATTTCAGAGGATTTTCCTTAAGTTCGGGTTTTACTCCACTGTTCAAGCACCCTTCTGTATCTATAAGATTAAGGAAAATATATCGTCTGAATTTGGAAATGTATTTTAACCAAACACTGGAAACCAAAATTAATTATTAAACCAATTTTTTTCTATTGCCAATTTGATTATTCCAACAACAAGAGGAATTATTATAGTCCACCAATATTTAATTAGTATGTCATACCATTTGGATGATTTTTCTTTATTAACGTTTATTTTTATGGTCTTATCTAACTTTTGTTTTACTTTAGACTCTATAATACTTGAGTCTTGTATTTTGTTTGTGCTGTTATCATAGTAGTTGTGGGTAATATTTTGAGAGACTGTTTTCATTACGGGGTTTTCTGTTATTCCACATAAGGCATCAATATCGTCAAACTTACCTTCGTCTAAATATGCTTGAACATTATACCTAGAAATCAAAGCATTTCCCTCAGATCCAATAGGGGATGGCTTATAGTCAAACCATTGTCGCATAACTATATCATCTTGATTGTATTTTATTTTTCTAATTTCATTTAGTAAATCAATGACATATTCCTCATTAAGTATGTGTAATTCTATGTGTTCTAAAATTATTTTATCAGTAAGCAAAGTCCCCTTTTCTTTAGAATAATCTAATATTTTTAGAATGTCTTCTTTCTTTTTGTTCGTAGTTTGTTTGATTTTGGATTCTGATACAATTGAATCTCTACTATCATTTATTATCGTGTTTAAAGGTGATTTTATTTCTTCTTTTACCACTTTAATATAATTTCCTTCTTCATCAAAATCTTTTTTCTCTGCAATTAAACATTCATCAGTTCTATATAAATGTGATTTATTATATGGAGCAGGACTTATTAATTTTCCAATAGTCAACTTTTTAGTTATTTCTAATTTTCTTTCATTATTAAGGTTCGTCCAATATTCCTGATCGTCTAGCATTAAACAAAGGTGTTCATATTTTAAATGATTAACAATTCTCCACACAACATCTCTATCAGATAATTTTATTTTATCCACTAACATTACTCTATTATTGTCATTTTCGATGAAATTGAATTTTCCTGAATCTTTAAATTCTTGAATATATGATTGTGCTTGTGGATTATTAATTTCATGATGGACACTTAAATAATCATATGCACTAATATAGCCACCAGTTTGAGGAACTTCTCTTTTAATAAAATCTTCAAATTGAACAATGATATAATTCTTAATCCATCTAACACCCTCATTTCTTATAGAATAATGTGTTTTGGAATGCTTAGATTGTTCTACTAATTTATTATCTATCATCTCTTGTATAACAAGATTATGTGCACAATGTTCATCAATTTTTAAAACTAAATTTAAAAGTTGTTCTGTTTGTGATGGTCTATTATTTAAGGCTAATAAACACTTAGAAATGATTTCGTTTTGTTCCATTAACAAATATAAAGAAGTTAATTAAGAAAGATTCAAATAATAAATTAAACCTTAATCAGAATTTCTTCCAGAGTTTTTACTTCTCCTGATTGATAAATCAACTTACAGGTATTGTCTTCCCTTAATATTCCACTAAATCCAAATCCTTCACAAATTGCTATACTCGTTTCTCCCTCTTTAAGTTTATTATATACTCTATTTATGCTGAAATCAGCATCCATTTTCCAGTCTTGTTGTTTGATGTATTCCTCGCTAAATTCAGCCATGGTATAAAATTATAACTTTAAATTGCCTAAATAATATAACAACTAGGCAAATTCTCTTTTATTCCAAATAAAAGTTAATCTAATAATTCTATGAGGGGTTTATTGATAATCAACCCTCCATTTTGTTCTACTATTTTTTATAAAAAAGTGACTTTTGCATCCCTTTGTTCTCCAAACTGAAGGCGATATAGATAATGAACCATTTTTATTTAATTTATAACTCCAATTTGGAGATGAGTCTTGAAGTAAATTCAGTTGAATAATATCTCTACAACCACAGGGACAATTAAATCCTATCATCCAATAAAACTCATTTTCACCAACAACATAAATTACGTTTTCATTAATTGTTATAGGTAATTCATCAATAAAACAATAGGTAAAATCAAATTTAATAATATCCTTTACTAGGGGAGCCTGATCTTTTAAGGGAATAATAGGGTTGTATTCTTTTTTATGAAAGAGTGCAACAATCCAGCTAAATATTTTATAAATCAGTTTCATTATTTCAACTTAGTTCTGGCATATTTAGCAATGGTATAATATCCCCCCGACCAACATACTTAACCAAATATTCATCAGGAATACCATCATCTTCTCTTTGCACATATGCATCGGTTATACTAAACCGAGTAATAGCAAATTCACTATTAGGATCATATCTAAATGGATGTATTCTGGCGAGAAACTCATTTACAGCTATACTTGCTGTTTGCATATTAATGCTAATTACAGCAGGGCTATCAACATTAACATTGACTATATAACCAGACTTTTTTTGGGTTTCATATTCCTTTGGGTTCACTCGATATAATCCTGCTGCACGCAGCTCTTCATTTGAATAAAGTCCTCTTGACATTAAGGAGCTGCCTCTAGGCTGTAAATAGTTAATAGTTCCACAGATTTGATCAACACTACCTTTTCCATCAGCTATAACCTTTACACCTAAATCAAAATATGGAATTAAGTAAAAATTTGCTATTTGATTAATCAAGTGTCTTCCATCAACAGAATCAACGCAGCCAAAAATAATATCACATGAAGCTAACTCATGGATAGCATCAAAATTATCATAGAGATTATTTTTATATGATTTTACTTCTGTCCCTAATCCAATTTTATTAATTATTTCACTTAAAACATCAACTTTATATCTAGACTCCTTAACATCTGATATAGTAGTGTTTAAAATTCTATTAAGATTTTTTTCTTCAACCTTATCTGGGTCTATTAATACTAAGCTACCTACACCAAGTCTTACTAATTGTTCAATTGTAGGGCTGCCTGTTCCTGAGCAACCGATAACACCAACTTTTAGGCCTTTTAATAATTGAAGGGTTCCTTTACCAAATGTTTGTTCAGTACGAATATTAAAACCTGCTGATTTATAATTATGCGAACTACTATACCAATACCTTATATCATCGCCAGATAATGAAATTTTATTCATTTGTTCGAACCTTAAATCGCTTTCTATAAATCTACCAAATAAAGATCCATCTGGTAGCATTATGATACTTCCATGCGAATTTTCGTTATTCATCCATCCAAAAACTGAATCAAATAATTCTTTGTCTGATGTATTATCAGTTTCAGAAAAATTAGCATATCCATTAGGATGACTATGTACTTTTACAATCCCCCAACCCTTTTTACTTGCATCAATCAAGTGGGGTATAAGAATATTGGTTGACCATTTCACTAAATCGTGTTCTCGTATTTTGCAATCCTCATAAGGGATATTTACTAATTTATGAACTAATAATGTTTGTTTATTATCCCATTCATGTCTTCCACAAAGAGCTATAGATACAGCTTCTTTCCCATCTCCAGGAAATAAATGATCCTTGAGTTGTTTATAATGAAACCCAGAAATTCTTAATTCTCTCATAATTACCTAATAGTAAATTCTCTTTCTAGTAAATGGTTAACCAAGCTTAAGTGAGTGGAAACATTATCAACTCCTGCTCGCCATGGATTTTGTCCTGTTCTATGTCGTGACCATCGTTGCCATTGCCCTCCATCTATTTGCATTGTTGCCAAAGCACCTATTGGCTTTCCATCTAGTCGGGACAAATGTGTTTTAAAATACATCATATCAATTTGAGAATTAGGATATCCAGCATCTATTCTAAGGGCAAGCGACACATAGTCTGTGTTATATCCTGAAGGAACTGGATAATCATGGAGTAATAGCCAATTTCCACCATTAGATATAGTTTCCCATTGACACCCAAGAGTATCTAAGTACTCAGTATCTTCTTCTGGAAGATGGAACTCTTTTCTCATTTTACCCCTCCGTTGGATCTAATGGTAAGGTCATAAATCGTTCCACACCTGGTTCAGTAAAGCAAACGGATTCATCATACCCTATTTTTTTTACTTCACCACCTTTCAATTTTTGATTAATTCGAAATTTTTCTGGGATTTTACCAGCAAGTACCAGTAACTCTCTACCAGTCATGCACTCTATATCCACATCATATTTTTCCCTATCAATTCTTATCTTATAAGTAGAGGCTTTTGGAACTTTCTTACCTAATTTAGCGTATTCTTCTATATCAACACGCTCATTATTATTTTTTTCATTTTCGCTCATTATTTTAATTTTTTTGGGTTACATAATCAAATACGATGGGTTTGGACATTTGCTTCTTTTTTAGTAAAAATTTATTAGTTTGTCCAAATCAATCGTATATAGTTATAATGGGTAGATTTATATGTTGCAGAAGTTCGAATTGATTTGTCCAGACCTATCATATATGCCTTCGACAAGCAGGATAGAAATGAACGTAACTTATTATATAAATGTTAATCCATTACTAAATGAAAGTGATTAAAAGCTCATTAGAAAAAGAAACTGACTCAAAACTGTTTGAGTTAATGACTGAGAAACAGAGTAATCCAACCTTAGCAAAAAAAGCCTTTACTGTTATTAGAGAGAGATACAAAAACTATGTTTGGAGAATATGTTTAAATTATTGTCAACATGAAACGGACAAATATGGAATTGCTAAAGAAATTGCCTTAGATACTTTTTATAAAGCATATTTCAACTCTCATAAATATGATGGAAGATTAAGTGCGAAAGGATGGTTGGGGAAGGTTGCTAATAACGCATCTTTAGATTATCTAAAGGGAGAAAAAAATCTTGATTTGGTTTATCTAGAAGATGAAACTGTAGAAATTTCAGATGAATCTTTTACTGTTGATGATTTTATGGATACTCCAACTCCAGAAAAAAATAAATTGATGGATGTATTATTAGGAATGGATGAGCATAAATATGCTATTTTAAGGGCATATTTGAGACATTTTGATGTAGGAGATTTTGGTAGAAAAATTACATTACCTCCTTATGAAGTAGAAATTTTACTTAAAGCATTCCCTGAAAAAATTAAGGACAAATATTATATTCCAAAATTACGAGATAGGGCATGGGATGAAGTATTAAATAGATGTAAAAACTAAATTGATTAATTTCGAATCAAAGATATTAAACTATAAACAAAATAAAAGCTATGGAACTAAGTAATAATGGAAGTCAGGATAACACTATTACAGATGAATTTAAAAAAGAAATATGGGTGTCAGTCAAAAAATATGGATTGTTATTCCCAGTAACCGATGAAGAGGTTAAGTTATTTGAGAAACTTTATGGTTCAACTGATGTAGAAATGCCTGAAGAGTTAAAAAATTCAGATGATATTTTTGAATGGGGAGAAAAACATTATGGGAAAACATTTGTTGACGAACCTTTAGCAATGGCAGCTAGGAAAGGAACGAATATGAATTCTAAAGATTTAGAAAAAATGAAAAATCTTCATGAAAAAGCAGTTAAAAAAATGAGAAAATCCAAAAAATAATGTCTGTTAAAAGAGAAAGGAGAGAGATGGTCATTGCTGAATTAGCAGAAAAAATTGCAAATAAATATTTTTCTGATATAACTCCTATTAATCCTTTTTTGATAGCAGGTTATGAAGGAATTAATTATAATCATAGTTCTTTTAATGAAGAATTTTTGGGGTTAACCCAATATTATGGTGGTCAGGTTCCATTTCATATATTTATTAATAAAAGACAATTAAAATCCTTAAAAAACACAAGAGCCAGATCTACTATGGGGCACGAGTTGGGGCATTGTTTGATTAACGAACATAAAATGGAATTGGAAAAGGGAAATTCACTTTCATGGGATGGAGTAAATAATTATAGTGCTAACAAGATTATTGAATGGGAGGCTGAAACATTTTCTGCTAACTTATTAATGCCTAGAAATAGATTTATTAGCACATGTGGTCAATATGGGGATGGCATGGAAGCCATTTTACATGCGTCAGAAATTTTTGACACTTCAATTTCAAGCACTGCTTATCACTATTCAAAATGTGATGTCTCACCTTGTATTTCAGTGAAATGGAATTCGAAAGGTGAAATTGAGAATTATTGGGTGTCTAAAGGGTTTTTAAAAATACTTAAAAACAAATTACTTTTAAAATACAATTCGAAAAGACCGCTTACAGATTGTAAGCTTATTGGTTCACAAAATTCAAAATTAAGTTATAATCAATCACATACATATTTATCATCTTGGTTTTTGGATTTAGAATCTCATACTATTCCCGATATGTTATTAATTGAAGAGTCTTTTAAAATGGGGGAACACGGAGGTGTCTCTATTTTAAGGATGGAATCTTATAAGTGATTGATTCATAGGCTTAATATATAATTCATTCTAATTAAAACTACACTTAAATGACATTACAAGAAATACCCCAGCAAAGAATAGAATCCATTTTGTTGTAATGGCTACTTTGGGGTTATTTGCATATAAATCTAAAAATCCTGAACTAGGTAAAAGATTATACAAACGAACAATTAATGAATTTGATAAACTTAAAGGTAGGTATAGCGTACAATCGGCATTTTTAAATTATTTTAATGAGCAAATCCAT
This sequence comes from uncultured Vicingus sp., assembly GCA_964360245.1. Taxonomy (GTDB): domain Bacteria; phylum Bacteroidota; class Bacteroidia; order Flavobacteriales_E; family Vicingaceae. The sequence continues at coordinate 14,704 of CAYHWX010000022.1, read as the reverse complement.
TATACTACAACTAAATCAGAAATGAAAAAATTAGAGAAAGAATTGATTGCGATGATTCCTGAAAATGCTGAAAATGATATTATTTATAGAAAAAAATAGATCGATAAAAGAATTTACAAAAAGATTGTCCATATTGGGAGAAATGGAAAACTAAACTGGAAAAATTATTAGCATAGATGATTTTTTTATTTTATCCAAAAATCCAGTAAAGTTGTTGGTACAATAGAGTAGATTTTAGTAGAAATAGGGGGCTTTCAGAAGAAAGCCCCCATCCCTAAACATTGATACAATGATTTTAAAATTTGTTTAGTAAACCAAACAACTTAGAAAAACACCTTAATAATAACCTATCTTGATAACAGGTTAAAATTTATCAAAGCTCATGACTAAATTAAGTATTTTTATTGAGTATTTATACTTAGTTGTATAATTTTTTTATAAAAAATTATTTCATTGTACCAAAACTTTCAGTTTCATCCCTTCTTTTTGGTTTTATTGGTAACTGTTTTTGAGGGTCTAAAAGCGTATTTTTAGAATTAATTATTTTTTCATCTTTCGGATATACAATACTATCAATTTGATTCTCTACACCATAAACAAACTCGGTATTTTCATTTTCATAATAATTCACTTTTGACGTATCAATAGTGCTTAAATAACAAAAAGGAAGGGGATTAATTTTCTTTTTATTTTTGATTACTTCATAATGCAAATGAGGACCTGTGGAAGAACCTGTAGAACCAACAAACCCTATCACCTCCCCTTTATTAATAAATTGATTTTCTTCAACCATAATGGTATAAAGGTGTGCGTATTTAGTTTCAAAACCAAATTCATGCAACATTTCAACTTGTTTCCCATAACCATCATCAGACGCTCTTATGGTTGTAACAATTCCTGCTGCTGTTGAGTGAACAGGAGTACCATATTTTGCAGCAACATCAATTCCGTAATGGAATATGTTTTTGTGTTTTATTGGATGATAACGGTTTCCAAATTCATCACTTATACGTTTTTGTTTAATAGGATTAATTGGAAAAATTGAGGGAATGTAAGAGTTTAGATTATTTACAGAAAAATTTGTGTCAGCTTCTATGGTTAGATAAATCTCCTTAACTTGTTCAAATTCTTTGATATCAATTAAACTTGATGTGTAAAATTGAATTAAAGCTGCTATCGTAATAATCGTTTTCATTAGTAATAAATAGTAGTTTATATTCCACTTTTAAAAGTTTTTATTTCCTTTTCGTTATCCATTTTAATTCGCAGCGTGTTCAACTCCTTTTTAATAGCTTCGTTATCAGTTTTAAACTCGCGTTTTTGAGTTTCAATCAAAGCCATTTTACCAATTTCATCACGGTATTTTGCAGGGATTTTATGGAAATTTTTTACATAAAATTCACTTACTGGGTAAATATCGCTAATAAACAATAAGTAGTAGATATAAAACTGTTCATCAGTAATAGTGATACCGTTTGCATCGGCAAAAACAGTATCAGGAGTATTTGGCTCTAAATCGGAAAAGTCAGGTACACCGTCTTTATCGCTATCAATAGCTTTGCCGTTACCTTTTACTTTTGCGTTTTTAGGAGTATTTTGTTCAACATCAGTCCAATCTTTTACTTTATCCTGATCAACATCGCCATACCTTATTTCGTTGTAGTCCACACCTTTATAAGGTTTGTTTTTTTCCTGGAGTGCGGTTTTTTTGTCGAAGAAATATTTGAAAGAAACCCCTGTATAAATATAAGCATCTTTACCTCCTGAAGAAATGTTATCCAGTTCATCAGTCATCGTATAATTGTAAGCTGCGTTGATTCCAAAAGCTGTTTTGTTTCCAGTTTTAAAATCTACTCCTAAAATGGCTTTAACTAGTAGAGCGTTTCCATCAGTAGTTTTAGTTTCAAAATTGTAATCACGTTTTAGTTTTTTAGAAGTAAACGTATTTTCGTAAGATTCAACTTCATTACGAATTGAGCCATCGCTCCAGTAATAATAAGTTTCTCCGTTTTTGTCCGTCAGATCACTTGCACCCGAAAAAAGTAGAGTTCCAAATCCTAGACCAACATAAGGAGTTAGCTTAGTTGATTTTCTCATGTTTAAATGGTAAAGGACGCTTCCTGAAATACTTTTAACATCAGAACGGAAGTTTTTATTACTATCAAGTTTAACTTCGTTTAAACCTACTTTAAACAAGTCAAAACCAATATTTAATTCTAAGCCGTTATTAAACTGTTTTCCAACAGAAAGACCGTAACCCCAAAGCCAATTAGAAACCGAGTTTACCTTAGTAGTTGGTTTAAGGTCGCCCTTATAATGGTACATTCCTGTATTAAGGCTGATGTTTTGGCTTGTTGCAATAAAGGTAATTAAAAAGCCAATGATAAAATATTTAGTTTTCATAATATTTTTTGTTTTAAGGTTGTTATCTAAATAAGGTTAAGATTCCTTTTTCCTCAAGTTCATTTGCTGTTAGCACAAAAAAGTAAGTTCCCTCTGAAACATTTTCTCCTGCAGGAGTTGTTCCGTCCCAAAAAACGGTATTTTCGTTTCCTGTAAATAGTGTTTGTCCCCAACGGTTAAGAATTACGATGTTGTATTTATCTAATCCAAGAATTTCAAAATAATCATTAGAACCGTCATTGTTTGGAGTAAACACATTTGAAATTTTTAGTTGGGGGCTTTCTGTTACTGTT
>CAYHWX010000022.1:0-11998 GCA_964360245.1 uncultured Vicingus sp. | reverse complement strand
TTTGGAGTAAACACATTTGGTATAAGAACTTTACCACCGATAGTTAATTCATAAGTGGTAGAATCTAAACAACCAAATTCGTTTTCAACTACTAAAGTAATGATGTAAGTTCCTGTTTGGTTATATACCGTTTGTGTGTTTTCGTTCATACTGTTGTAGGTATTTCCAAAATCCCAATTCCAAGCAACTTCTCCACTAGAGCTGTCATTTAGATTAATAATAGTTCCCGGATAAAGATTAGGATAAGTTAAAGAAATACCGGCAATTGGTACAGGGTAAAAATTAGTGGTAAAAACTCCTGAATTAGAAGCACAGGAAGTAAGAGGGTCTGTAAGAATAACCTGAACAATTCCGGTAGTATTTCCGTTCCAGTTAACATTAATTTGGTTAGTGCCTTGACCAGAAGTAATTGTTCCGCCCGGAGCAGTCCAATTGTAAATGTAATTTCCTATACTTGTTACTTCGTAAATTGCATCGGTTTCTGTAGAACAAATCGCGGAATCACTTAAAATTACAGGAGCATTTGGTTTAATTTGGCCTAAAACAATTGAGGCAAAATCAAAGTCATAATTAATGTTTTCGATGTTGTAATAATTTACAGTACTATTTTGACTGTTAGGATTGTTACTTTCCCAAAGAGCATTATTCCAGTTTGCTGTTAAACTCCAAGAGCCATCAGTTCCATTTATATAAGAAACTTTAATTGCAGCATTACTTAATCCTGCTTTACGTTCAATTTTATGGTAAAACAAATCATTAACTGTACATAAAGCAGTATCGAGACTTGAAGTTAAATAAGTGTCGCTCGATGCATTATAATTATTTAAGATTACAGCATATTCATTTGAAGCTGCATTATTAGGAGTAATATAAATTGCTCTAAATCGATAAGTACCAACGGCAGAACCAACAGGATAAATGTATTCACTTGTTGAATTAGTCGCTCTTGTTAATCTTCCAGTTGTTGTTGAACTAACAAAACCCTCTGCATTAAACGTATTATCATAAAGAATAGCATTTAGATAATTGTTAGAAACAAACATTTCATAATCAGATGTTGCCAGTTCATTTGCATTAAGGTCTAAAACATTAGAGGTTTCAGAGTTAATTGTTTGAGTTTTTACTCCAGGACCTTGTAATGTTAAGTTGTAAAAATCAGTTACAGAAGTTCCGGTAATTAATTGACTTGCTCCAGTAAGCTTAACATGGGAAGTATCATGAATAAAAATTCCTGAATTATCCCAATCTTGATAAACTTGATATTCTCCAAATCCCTGAGTTGTACCTCCAGTATTTTGAAAAAATGAAGAATCAATTACCATTAATCCATTGTGATTAATTTCTCCTAATGATCCATTTAATACTGAGCCTTCAACTTTTATAATTGCATTTTCTCCTGAATAAATTGTTTGGCCATAATTGGCTAACAATTGAGCAGATATATTATTGGCTCCTAGTAAAAGGAAAAATAATATATAGATTAATATTTTCATCATTTTTTATAGTTTAAGTTTGTTTAATTGTCTTTTTAATAATTTATCTAAATTCATCTTAATGAATTTTTGATTAGAATCTAATTCTAAGGATTTTTGATAATATTCAATCGCCTTATCATAATTATTAATCTGATGATAAGATAAAGCACATAGCGAATATATAGACGGATTAACAGGATTTAAATCTATATTTAAACACATCGTAAAACTTGTAATAGCATTATTAAAATCTTTTAACTCATATTGCATTAATCCTAAGTTCCAATAGTATTCTATATTTCTAGCATCATATTGTAAGGCTATATTATACATCTTTATACTTTCTTTATAATTATGCACTTTCTGATAAAATAGAGCTGTGTATTTATAGGTATCTTCAAATTTTGGGTATAACCGAACCATATCAGAAGAAAGTTTATTCCCTTGCTCTATAAGTTTTGTGCTTTTATTCTTTTCTATTCGGTTGGTAGTCATTTTTATTAATCCTATTATGGTTTTAAAATTTGTATTACCATTCTCATAGTCTGATTTAATTAAAGTATAATCGTTCTTCCAATCCTCAACCCTATTCATACTTAGAAATGTATAATAAACTACAAACACAAGCACTAATAAGCTTGGTAATTTTAACCAAAACACTTTTATGTCATATTTACTCAAATAATTATATAAAAGCATTACAATTATTACTGTAATTCCAATAGAGGGAGTAAATAATAATCGGTCAGCCATTGTTGTTCCAATCAAATAAAACGTATTACTTACCACTAATAGACAAATATAAAACCAAGCAATAAAAAGAGAATAATAACTTTTTTGTTTTATTGTTATAATAAACATATAAACAGAAGCAAAAATTAAAAGAAGAGTAAACAAAGCCTCTAATAAATAACTTTTTATTTCATGATAACCATAATTGTAATCCCATGATAGATTAGTTGGAAATAAATATAGTCTAATGTATTCCAATATTAAAAACAATTTATAATACCACCTTTCTACTCCAGTAAAAGAAAATACATTGTTGTTTATTTTAATTTCTAAGACTTCATAATTATCTAGTACTCTATATCGTATTAAAAATAATATTGTAATAGAGCTTCCTAGTATAGCAATAGTTTTATAAATATGTTTTTTGCTATACGATTTTAGATATAATATTAATGGAATGAGAACTATAAATGCTATACTTGATTCTTTGCACATCATAGCAAATAATAAAGCTGCACCTGAACATATGTTGAAATAGATATTATTTTTTAATGCAAGGGATATTGAGCTTAATATAAATATCAATGCTAATATTTCATCACGACTTTTTATGTTTGCTACAACCTCTATATTTACTGGCAAAACAACCCAAATTAGAGTAATAGAAAAAGCAATGAAAAGATTATTCTTAAATAAATTTGATAAAAATTGAAATAACAAAAAAGCCACCAATATAAACAGTAAGATATTAATAATGTGATGTGGCTTTGGGTTATTACCAAATACTGAAATTGTTAATGCAAGTGTAGCAAGTGGTATTGGTCTGTAAACACCATCCATTTTATCGGGATTATCATAACCTTTTAAATAACTAGATGCAAATATTTCGCCAATACTTGACACTCCTTTTGCAACAATTGTATTATCTCTAACAACCATACTATCATCAATAGCATAGTCATATTGAATGGTTTTTCCATAAATTAGTATAATAGCTAAAACAATAAAAATAAACGCTATGTATTTATTATAAATCAAATTTTAAACAAATTATTTGTTAGAATACATTAGTTTATTTACTAAATCTTTAAGTTCAGCTATTACTGTATCTTGATTATCAATTTTTTCTAATAAAGCCTTAATTGCAGCACTATTCACCCCTGCAATATCTAGTGTTGTTATTGTTGTGTTATTTACTCCTAAACCAAATGCTTTATAAAAATCTTGTGCCATTACTCCTATATGAAATATGTCTTGTTCATATTCATTAATGTCTTTATCTTGTCCATCGACTGTTTGACCTATGTAACTCCATTTCTTTATTTCAAAATCTCTATATTTTTCAAGTATCAGGCTATAATCTAAAAGAGTTATGTTTGTTTTAAGGTTTTCATCTGATACACTAGCCCAAGTTCCTGAACCACTATTTAGAATTACACCAGTTGTTAGTAATATATTAGTATAAAATCTATAACCTCCTGCAAAACGAGTATAAAACATATAATTTCCAGTTGGAGAGATAACCGCAGCACTAGATTGATCGTTAGAAGTCCAGTCTGTTATAATAGCACCACCACTCCTTGTTGTGTTTACGGTATGACCTAAAATAAAATTATAGCTACCAGTAACCTTTATTCCATCCCCAAAAACAATATTACTTATCCCTCCTACAATATTATGACTTAAAGGCGAAGCTCCTGATGCGGGATTTCGTGTTCCATAAGTAAAATTATCACCTCCAGTAACATTTGAATAACCAAATGCAACAGAATTATATGCATTATTAATACAGCTTAGTCCTCCACTTAATGAATAATCCCCTTTCGCTTTTGCATTACGACCATACGCAAAAGAACCATACCCAATTGAATCGGTTTTATAATAATCAGTTGAATACGGTAAATCTGTACGGTCTGCTATTCTTAATGCATTTTTAATAGGAATAAATTGAAGTCCACTAGTCATAGGTATTGGTATTCCTACATTACTTGTTAATCCTTGCCATCCTGCTAAATTTGCTGAGAAAGCTCCATTTATAAAATATGTTCCAGAACTTGTAAAGCCCGAAACCATATTATTAAATACTCTAAATGATAAAGCTTGATTATCTGTAGTTCCTAAAAAATTAGTCGTAGGATTCGTTCCGGTATTTCCGTAAATATCCCATTTATTTAGCAATGTGGAATCGACAACTACTAAGTGATTATTAATAACATCAACCGAATCATAGAGATTGTTAATATTTGTAGTGTTTGTTGCAATATTCGTAATGTTTGTATTTACTAAATTATTGTAAACCGCCAATGAATCATAAACCCAACCTAAAGAATCAGATAAGTTTTGAATATTAGTAGTATTATTGGTAATATTAGTAGTGTTGATGGTTACTAGGTTATTATAGACAGCTAACGAATCATAAATAAAACCGATTGTATCGCCTAGATTCGTAATAAGTGTTAACAGACTATCTGTTTCGCAAAGTCTTTTCCAAGAAGTGTTATTCCAAAACCAATAACATTTGTCATCGGTGTTGTACAAGATAAGTCCGTCTGATGGAGCTGCAATACTTGTAATTCCAAAAGTGTTATTTCGTGGAATTAATAAACCTTGATTAGTACTTACTAAATCTAGTATAGCAGAATTATCAGGTGTTATTGTGCCAATTCCTACGGAATTGTTTTGAGCAAAGCAGCCCATTGAAATTGCTACCAATAAAGGTAGTAAAACGTTTTTTAATCTTTTTTTCATAATTATACAATGTTTAGGGGGATTTACAATTAAAAGAACTTATTAAATTAAAATCGGAAGAATTTTTTTTAGGTTGTTAGTTGTTATCAGTAAATTTTCTATCCGTATTTAAAGAACAGTAAAAGGAACTATTTTAAAAGGCGACCAATCGCCATCATTATCTTGACACCTTACTTTGATTTGGTATGTACCTGGACCTGGAAAAATATATTGTATAATGTTGAATTCTGTATTTACATTATAAGCATTGTCAACTACCCAATTGTAAGATACAATTTGCCCTCCAAATTTCGCATCTTGATCAAAGGCACTACTAGCATCAAATTTATGTTCGTATTGATTTAAGTTTGGATCGAGTGTTATTACTAAAATTGGTACTACAGGAGGTAGATTATTAAATATTGTTACCTTAGCCTGTGCTGTTGTTTCTGTTTCAAATTTATCAATTGCTGTAAAATTGATTATATATGTATTTGCTTGTGTAGCATTTAAAAGAACTTGACCGTTTATTTCTTCGTTATCTCCATTAACTATTGGAGCAGATAAGATATTAATTAAACTATTTCCTGTTGTTGGCGATACAAACATATTTATTTTAAGATTTTTATTTTCATCTGCTGCTGCAACATTAATGGTGTAAGAACCTTGAGATAACTTAAAGGAATCAACTACATTATCTGTAAATGATGAATGATTTGTGCCAACATTATCTTTTGTATTAATTTGTAAACTTGGAGCTTCGTTTAATTCTTTAAAAAAATCTTCTCTTTTATCACAAGAAAATAAAAAAATTGATAGTGTGATTATTATTAGTGGTATTTTTTTCATGTTATTTTATTATTAATCTTAATCCAAAACCTATTTGGTAACGAGCGTTCCCAAATTTTGAATTTTGTGTTATTAATTCATTTATATTTAATAAAACAGCTATATTATTTAGAAAATAATATTCTGCTTCTACCCCACCATTTACTCCATATAAAAAAGTATTATACTCTTCTACATATTCAGGATTACTAGCTTGTTCTACTCCAATTATCCCTCCTAGCTCAAAGTTTAGAAACAAAGATGATTTTATTTTAAGTGGAGTATGTGCTACAGTTGGAGATAATAAATAGGCAGTATAATTACTTAAACCTATTAACCCCTTTTCATAATTAAGCTTTACTTTAAACAGCATATCATCTTTAAAAAAATGAGTATATACCAAACTATACGCAGGAGCATAATCAGTTAAATGTATCGACACATCAATTGCAACATTGCCTTCAACATGCCTTAACTTTTGGGCTTGAATATTATTTAAAATAAATAGTGTTATTATTAGTACTAGTGTATTTTTACTCATTTTTTAAATTTCAAATTTTTGTACAACTCATTTGTGTTTATTTTTTTTGTAAGTATTTCCCGAGAAACTATCGGGACAAGCTGTGAGTTCGCTACGTTCAGTTCGTGAGACTTCGTGTTCATGATTTACATTTTTATGATTTTTTCAGTTTCTACAAATCCGTTTTCTCCTATAATTTTTATAATGTACATTCCTTTATTAAGGGTTAAATTTTGTATTAAATTAGTGTAATCTTCAATTGTTGTGTTTAAATATTCAACTCCTCTTAAATCATACATTAATATCCTGTATTTTTTATCATTGTCTTTCGTTATAGTAAATTGATTGTCAACAACGGTTGGATATATGTTTATACCTTCTCTTTGTAGTCTATTACACATACAGGAGTTAACATTAATATAATTAGCAAATAGTTTAGAAGTTGTACATCCAGCATTATCGGAAGCTGTTAATGTGATATCGTTCATTCCTGACTGATAAAAATAATGATATGTATTCGTATCTTGGTTAATCAAACCATCACTAAATTGCCACTGATAAGAGGTTACGCCATGTAAAGATTGTGTAGTGTTGGTAAAATACAAATAAGAGCCTTCAATAATAGTTGTATTTGTTGTAGTAAAACTTGGATATAATTCATTTGATTTTAAATATAATGGGACATCAGTAGAAGGACAACCATTATTATTATATCCTACCACATAAATAGTATCAGTATCTGGAATTGTATAGTTAAAATTATTACCAACCCCTATACTATCATTATAATGTATTGAGTTAAACCATTTATAATTTACAAGGTTAGGGTTAGGAACAGTATTAAAAGAAGCAACATCATCTATACAATACATTGTTTGCGGTGTGTTGGTAATGGGTAAAGGCACAACTACTGTTGGAGCTTTAATTTCTAATCTTTGTGATTCACAATACATCACACCCCAACATTGACTAAATGCATATACAAAACAAGTGGAATCGTAAGTACTTAAATATATTGAAGTAGAATCTTGATATAATGGAAGAGAGTAAGTATTGTCAGTTACCGCAAATGGCACACTATCGTTATATTGATACCAATTAAAAATATAGTTATTATACATTCCACTTTCATCGGCAACTAATAATACGGAATCATTTTTACAAACCGTTGGAAGAGGTGAATTAAATAAACTAGGAGGTGGTAAATACTCAGCATATCTTGTTTGGAACAATCGGTATTCACTTACACAGCCATTATTAGTATTTGTTGCTCTTACATAATTATTATCTGTTATTGTAAAAGAATAAGGAGATGTTGGGTGTGTTTTAGAAAAAACAATTCCTGTATCAATAATGTTGAAGTTATTATTTGTCCATTCATAATTATAATAGCTTACAGGATTATCTATTAATAAATCATAGTTTTCAGCGTTGCATTGGTTTTTAAAATAAGTATCACCAGAGCCTATTGCTAAACTTCCTAATAAAAGAGGTGGTTGAACATTACAAAGGGTAACTTCAACTATCCAAGCATCCTTCCCTCCAACTTGTATTGTTATTAAAGGAACTGATTTATCTGGTAGTGACACGCCTGATTTTGTTTGTCCGACAATAAACATACTATTCTCTGTTAATAACATATTTGTTGTGTTTTCATCAGCGGTTCCTCCAAATGATTTATCGTTCACCACTAGCATTGTTGCTAAATCTATGTCGAGCAACCAATAATCGCTACCGCCTACTGATGTTTGTGTTTTATCTAATCCTGAACCAAAAGCGGAGGCAAAAACAACTAGATGATTGTTTTTTATTGATGTAGTTATTTCGGAACCTGAGTTAATCCCTAAATTGGTGCCATACGCCCATTCATTTATTATGTTATATGTAGGGTCTAACTCAAAAACCCATATATCATTATTGTTTACTGGCGATGCACCTATTCGTGGTGCAACAGTTCTGTTGTTTAAAATAGTTGCTTCGCAATTAGCAATTACCAACGTGTTTCCATTATTTAATTTTTCTACTCCATATAAATTTGTTTTTCCAAAACCTGCGTTAAAGAACTTATATTCTATAAATTGACCGTTTTCATTTATTTTAAAGAAATTTCCATATGAACCAATAGAAACATCATAAGCTTCAGAAGTTAAAACAATTATTTCCCCAGATGGGAGTTTTTTTGCATCCACTCTAATGAAAGGAATATTAGCAACAGAAAAACCATGACAACCATCTGGTCCTCCCACACCTGAGGTTGTAAGTATATTTCCTTGTAAATCTATTTTATTTGTTAGTAGTCCACAAAAACCATTGCAACCCCAATTTACTGAATATGATTGAATCATAGTAATAGTATTAGAGACATCATTATATACAGCTGATACATCTCTTATTAAAAATTGCGTGCTTGGAGCTACTGCTTGCACGTTTAATGGATTATATACATATTCAGCTATTGTTACAAACGATGAATCTAATACGACATGATAAATTTCATAGAGCATATAAATATTTGGATTTGGAAATACAGGATAATTTGAGACGGATTTATTTCCACTAATTGGACTGTTAGAATAAATAAATAAATGATAATTTCCAGAATTATCTTTCACTACATCTCCCAATACATCTTGTCTATTGCCACCTATTATTTTTTGAAAGACATAATTTCCATTCGTATCTACGACATGAATAAAAACATCATTTTCCCCAAAATTATTAGCTATAGTTCCATTTTCTCCGTTAGCTGTCCCCATAAATATAAGCATTGAATCTCTTTTTTCAGAATATTTAATACTAGTTGTATTATCATTACCTATAGAAAAATCTTTTATTTTATTAAAGTTTCCAATGCTTTGGGATTTTAATGATGTTAAGATTACTAATCCTATCAATAGTGTTAAAATTGTTTTTTTCATGGGTTTTATCTATTTTTAATTTAATTTTTTTTCTTTAATCTATTCTATTTATAGAAAAAACATCTTTTGAATAAAAATCAAAATTCATTTTTCTATCGCCATTTAGTTCCCACATTTCTATATTAAATTTTTTATTCTGTTCAATGGTGAATTTTTCAAATACAAATATTTTATAACCTGACTCTTTACCAGGTATTGATTTAACATTATCATTATAAATATAAACTGGAGTTAATTCAATGTATTGATCAGCAGCTTTTTTAATACCAATTTTTTGATTTTTTATGGTAAAACGTATAAAATCTATGCTATAATTAATTTTTGAGGTGTTATTAATATAAAGCTTTAAATAAAAATATTCATCGTTCACGTAAAAATTAGTTGCAATAAAACTTATTTTATCCTTTAGAACGCCCTTATCGTAAATGTTTTGATGTTTTCCATCCACCCATTGACAATTTACCATTAAATTAGTTTTGGTTTTTTTTTCAGAAGAAACCTTTTCTAATTGATTGTTTTTTACAGAATAATCAATTAATTCATTGTTTTTAGGAATATTTACTTCTTTAGTTTCATAAGCATTAATTAAATCTTCTTTTTTCCCTGAAGCCTTTAATGAAGTAGAATCTTGAATAACATCAGTAGAACCAATTGAATTGCTTCTTACTTGATAATTGAATAGATATTTTTTTGGAGCTGCCGAATATTTAAGTATAAACATATAAAAATTAGAGCCACTTTGAACAAATAAGTTAGTTTCTTCAAAGCCTTCCACCGCAGCTTGAATAATTACCTTATTGTTAAAAACCCGGACAATAACATCTTCTGATCCCTTATCAATTTCCGGAGCTTCTGAAAAAATTAAATAGGCGGTTTTTGTATAAGACACTTCTATCGTGTCGGTAATTTCTTGGCTTTTTAAAACCAAAGAAAATAAGATGAATAGTATTAAAATTATATTTTTCATTTTTTTGTAGGTATTCTTAAAGTAACTTTATGGTTATCATAAACTCTAACCGATGGATCTTGTACTTTTTTCTTAAAAGCTCCTGTGCTTACACTTCCTATAACTGGAATATTTACATGAGCTGAAGTTTCCTCTATACCTTCATTGGCAACATCCTTTTCAATTTCTAATCCTCCTGGCACATAAAGCCCTTCAATACCATCATTATCATAAATAACAAAATTACAGGCAAACATTTTGCCCTCATAATTGATAGAAGTAACAACAACTTTTAACCGTTCAGCAGTAAATTCAGCTATACCAGAAATCATGGTATTGGTTTTAATAGGATTTCCTGAAATAACACAATCTTCAATAATTCTTATTCTAATCGTATTTCCTGCTTTAACCAGTTTATTGTCATTATGTATAACTGCATTAATTTTTTCTGTTGAATTTAAAGTAGAACTAGTTTTAGCATTCATATTCCCCATTGAGTTTTCATTTCTTCTGCGTTTCACTGTCGAAACTTCTTCAGATACACTAACTACAGTTGTTTTTGGTTGTTTGTTACTAGTGGAATTATTCTTATAATTATTACTTGGAGGTGGAGCTTTTTGTTCTATCTCTTTATTTCCTTGAAACCCTCTATTAGTAAGATAATTATTCTCTGCAACAATGGTTTTATTTTGTTGTTCTTTCTCATAAGTAGTTACTGAATCAACACTACTTTGTTCAGCAGTTTTTGTTTCATAGGTTAAAGCGGAACCAAATGTATTGTTTTTATTACCTAATTTTTTTTCTTTAAATAAATCAATATTTGATTTAGTCTTAAAAGTATCCGTTAATTCAGGAGAAGTAAAAAAATCTTTAGATTCAGCAGTTGGAATATTTTCATTCCTATTCATTTTAAAATAACCCATACTAACAACCAATACAGGAAAAACTCCAAAGAGTAATATCTTAGTAAATGGCTTCATTTCTTTTATAGAATCTTTTATTCCCATTCTTAATTAGTTGAATCTATCACATTATCGTTTACTATTTTCCATTCAGAAATCATTACTCCATGAGGATTTTTATCACTCCTCCCCTGTATTTTTAATACATCTTGTAGTTGAAAGGAAATATCCAAATGTTGTTTTCTATATTCTTTGCCATTTTCATCTATAAATTTCAGTTCTCCTATAATTTTACCAAACACACCGTTTTCAGTTACCTCTATGGTTGGTTCTTCAGTTATTTTAGAAATTAAACCCCTACCAGTTTGGTCAATTTTTTGGAATACTCCTTGCGAAACATAAACATCTAACAAGTCTTCTCCTGATTTTTTATTAATCAAGTTTAATCCTGTATTTACGTTTTCCTGATAATCAGTTCGATTTAAGGTGTACCAAATGGTATAAAACCATTTTACATGATGTTTATACTCTACAATCCTATCTTCTAAGGTTATTTCAGTACTCTTATCTGCTTTAAACATACTTCCGTCTTGGGTTTTAACCCAAATTTGAAGCGTTGAGTTGGTTTGATTAGTGGTAAACACATAAAACATCCCCCCAACTGCTAACAAACATCCCATTACAATTACAATAGTTAATATTGTTATTGTTTTAAAAGCGTTCCTATAATTATAAAGTTCATTAAAATTATTTTCCATTTAATTTTTTTTTAATCAACATTTTTGAAATGACTAGATGTTTTTTGTGCTACTGCAGTTGCTTGTTTTATTGCATTAGCACCTCCCGAACCTTTTGCCATAGCCCCTGCCCCAACAGCTAAACCACCAACAGCAGCAGCTCCTATTCCAAGAGCTTTACCTACAATCCCTGCTCCTGCCCCTTTGCCAGGC
>CAYHWX010000021.1:0-42356 GCA_964360245.1 uncultured Vicingus sp. | reverse complement strand
ATTGGTAACAATTAAAATTGCTAGCAAACTTAATACAATCTTATTTTTCATAATTTCTCAGTTTATGGGGTTTTCCTGACGTAAGTTTACAACAGTATCGTGATAAAAGTTAGGAGAAATCTTTGGGCTGCTAGAACAACTTTATAAATGGTAGTTTTTATCGAATAAGTGGTTTTAAGAATAAACGAGGTTTTTTAAAAGTTCTTAGCATCCAATTAATATCTTTGTAATGATGAGTTTAACATCTAAATATTGTAATAGTTTAACATCGTATTCGAGGTTTGTTACCAGAGCAATTAAAGTGGGTAAGATTGGCATTGGAGGTAACAATCCCATTCGGGTGCAATCCATGACCACCACCGACACCATGGATACCAAAGCTACCGTTGAGCAAGCCATTCGTATGATTGATGCAGGTTGTGAATTGGTTAGAATTACTGCCCCAAGCGTTAAAGAAGCAGAAAATTTAGCCAACATTAAAGCCGAACTAAGAAAAAGAGGTTACGATACTCCATTGGTGGCTGATATACATTTTACACCCAATGCTGCAGAAATTGCTGCTACAATTGTAGAGAAAGTCAGGATTAATCCAGGAAATTATGCCGACAAAAAAAAGTTTGAAGAAATAGCATATACCGATGAATCTTATCGAACTGAATTAGAAAGAATTAAAAAACGTTTTATTCCCTTAATAAAAATTTGTAAAGCACATGGGACGGCTATGCGAATTGGCACCAACCATGGTTCTTTATCCGACCGAATTATGAGTAGATATGGAGATTCACCTTTAGGCATGGTAGAGTCGGCTTTAGAGTTTTTAAGAATCTGTAAAGAGCAAGATTATCATGACATTGTTTTATCCATGAAATCGAGTAATACTCAAGTGGTGGTGCAAGCCTATCGGTTATTGGTGAATAAAATGACTGAAGAAGGAATGAACTACCCGTTGCATTTGGGTGTTACAGAAGCAGGAGAAGGGGAAGATGGTAGAATAAAATCTGCTGTGGGAATTGGTACTTTATTAGAAGATGGATTGGGAGATACCATTCGAGTTTCGTTAACCGAAGAACCTGAGTTGGAAATTCCTGTTGCACAAGAATTGGTAAAGAAATACGTCAATAGGGAAAATCACGACTCAATAAAAGAGATTAAGACTAATCCAATAACACCTTTTGAATATCAACGAAGAGTAACAACATCCGTGTTAAACATTGGAGGAAAAAATGTGCCTGTTGTTATTGCTGACTTTTGTTTAAAAGAAAAAATTACTCCTGCTTCTTTTTTTGCTTTAAGTTATCATTATTCCGTTCCGTTAGACAAATGGAACATAACAGACACCGCTTGTGATTATGTATTTTTAGGAGATAATGTTATTGATTTTAAAACACCAGGAACTTTAGGTATCATTTACAATTATAAAACTTGGCTAAAAAATAAAACCAGCAGTTATCCATTTTTATCGGTTAAAGATTACTTAGACAATATAGAATTGTCAGATAAATTAAATGTTGTTTACGTTACACTTCCGGATTTGTCTGAAAAATTAATAAAGCAATTAAAGAGCGATAAAACAGCTGTTTTAATGATTGATACTTACAATAATCATGGAATGGCAGAACAACGAAGATTGTTTTTAGAGCTAATGAATAACAATTGTACTACTCCTGTTATTATTGGTAGAGCGTATGGAAATTTATCTGAAACAAAATTACAACTTCATGCTGCAACAGATATTGGTGCTTTGTTAATTGATGGATTAGGTGATGGAATTTTTATTGCTGCAGAGAATTGCGGAAGTGATAATATGATAAACAATACCGCTTTTGGTATTTTGCAGGCAACACGAACACGAATATCAAAAACCGAGTATATTTCTTGTCCAAGTTGTGGACGCACGTTGTTTGATTTACAAGAAACTACTGCAAAAATAAGAGCGAAAACATCGCATTTAAAAGGCTTAAAAATTGGTATTATGGGCTGCATCGTAAATGGCCCTGGTGAAATGGCAGATGCCGATTATGGTTATGTTGGAACTGGTACTGGAAAAATTACCTTGTATAAAGAAAAAAACGTTGTTCAACGAAATATTCCTGAAAAAGAGGCTGTAGAATCTCTAATTAATTTAATTAAAGAACACGGCGATTGGGTGGAGATTAATTAGTGTTTGCCTATAAAAAGTCGGCAGTCCTCAATTTTCAGTTGGCAAAGGTTTCTATAAGGTGTAGTAAGTTGCTAACTGCAGACTGTAGATTGCTGACTTGATTGCATCATATTCTCACTCCAATAATACACACATCATCAACCTGTTCATTTGCCCCTTTCCATTTATCAAATTCTTCCGCAAGTTTTTGTTCTTGTTCTTGAACAGGTAAATGAGCTATTTGCAACAACAATTCTTTTAAGTTTTTTATCATGTATTTTTTGTCTTTATCACCACCAAACTGGTCGGGGAAGCCATCGGTTAAGGTATAAATAACATCGCCTTTTTGAAGAAGTGTAGTATGCAAAGTAAAAGATTCTGTATCGTTGTCGTGTTTGCCCACTGGCATTTTATCTGGTTTGAATTCAAAAAGTTCATATTTACCGTCATTGCGAACAACCGTAGGGAGTAAAGCAATCTGCTCATTGTTGGCAGATTGCTTCCCACTTCGTTCCTCGTGGTTCGCAATGACGATAAATCTAAGAATAAAAACAGGGTTGTTTGCTGCGGCAAACGAAAGTTGAGTTCGGTCTTGATTGAACACCAACAAACTGCAATCCATTCCGTCTTTTCCACCTTCAGAGCTGCCATCTTTTTTTAAACGCTCAATAATAATTTTACGTGTTTTGTTTAAAATTTGGTCAGGAGCAGTTTCTTTTTCTATTGATTTTTCTAAGCTCGAAATGTTTAAAATACTCATAATGGCTCCTGGCACTCCATGACCAGTACTATCTGCACAAGTAAATGCAAAATTGCCGTTGTTCAATTCTCCTGCCCAATAAAAATCGCCACTAACCACATCTTTGGGTCTAAAAAACACAAAATAATCTTTTAGGTGTTGGTCTAACATTTCTGTTGTTGCCAAAAAGCTGCGTTGTATCCGCTCGGCGTAGTTGATGGAATCGGTTATTTCTTTGTGCTTTTCTTCAACAATTTCTTTTTGTTGTTCAATAATGTGTTTTTGTTTTTTGGTAACCTGTAATCGGTTAACGGCAAAAATTAAAAAAATGGCAACCAAACCTAAGCCTCCTGCTATTGCATAGGTAATTACTTTTTGCTTGGCTTTGGCTTCTTTTTCTATTGCTACTAATTTTTCATTTTCGACATCGTCAATGGTTTTTTGTTTTTCGTATTCGTATTTGGCTTGTTGTTGAGCACTGGCTTTTTGTGTTGTTTCGTTATTAATGCTATCTTTCATTTGAACAAATAGTTGGTACATTTCTAAAGCTTCTAATCCTTTCCCTTGTTTTTTGTATACTTGGCTCAACAACTCTGCAGCATTTTTAATACTTTCGGGATAACCTATTTCACGAGCAATAGATAAAGACTTTGTAGCATATATTTTTGCATTATTAAGATTGTTTTGTTTAAACTCGAGTTGTGCGATATTATGAAAAGAGAAAGCAATTCCATCTTTATCTCCAATTTCTTCCTGAATTCTAACACTTCTATTAAAACACTCTAAGGATTTTGAAAAATCTCCTTGGTCATGGTATATATATCCAATGTTGTTTGTAGCAGTAGCTATTCCTTCTTTTGCACCAATTTCTTCCTGAATTTTTAAACTTTTTTGGTAATACTCCAATGCCTTAGAAATATTTCCTTGACTCGAATAAGTAAGTCCAATATTGTTTAGTGTAGTAGCTGCATCTTCTTTTGCATTAACTTCCTCTTGAATCTTTAACCCTTTGTAGAAATATCCTAAAGCCTTATTAAAGACTTTTTGTTTAGTATAAATAAAACCAATATTATTAAAAGAAATTGCTATTCCCAGCTTATCACCAATTTCTTCTTGAATTTTCAAACCTTTATGAAAATACTCCAATGCTTTTGGAATATCTCCTTGGTTAAAATAAATAAAGCCAATATTGTTTAATGAAGTAGCTATCCCCTCTTTATTATTAAGCTCTTTTTCAATTTTTAAACTCTTATTATGACACTCTAATGCTTGAATGGCGTTTCCTTTTATGTTATGCATATATCCGATATTACTAAGTGCTCCTGCCAAAGAGATTAATAAACTTTTTTTAATAATAGCTGTTGGTTTATTTTTAAGTCCTTTCTCAACAATTTGTTGTGCTTTTAGAGAAAGAGGTATTAGTGTGTCTGGGTTAGCAATATAAAGGATTTGAGATAGCTCAATATAAGTGGCAGCTAGAGATGTATCAGAGCTATTCTTATTTAGAATAATAGCATTCAGACTATCTATTTGATGTTGCTCTTCTTTACTAAAATTTTGAGCAAACCCATCAAAAGTAAACAAGAAAAATAAAAAGATTAAGTAGCTTTTCACTTAATTAATTTGCTTAATTAATTGTCCTGGGTAAAAATTTCCAGAACCTATAAAAACAGTGTATTGCTGCTCAGGAAGTGTGCCTTGCTGTCTTAATTGTTCTGTTTCCTCAGGTGATAAACTATTGTCCCAAATGCTATTGCTCACCTGAATAACTCCAACGCGTTTATAAATGGTTTTACCTTCCATGGTAACTTCTTGCTGTAAAACTTCAAATTTATCTCCAGCTACCAACCCTTCTTTTAATCCTATTTTAGCTGTTAATGGGTCAACAGAATACAAAGGAACTTTTGTTCTAAACTCTTCAAACTTTTTCTCCAATTTGGCAAGAGCTCTATCTGATGCTTTTACAGTTGCCATTCTAATTAAATCTTCTTCACTTTTATTGGTAAAAATAGAGGATTGTACATCGGCACCAGCATTTTCAAAACCAATAAAGCGTAATTTAAAGTTGGTAGCATTTTTAAAAGCTTCCACTTTTGTTGGGTCAAAATTGTTATTATCCGTCCAATAGTTTTGATAGAAAATAGCAGCAGCTTCCTCATCCCAAACTAAACGAAACAAATAAGAGGTTGTTCTCACCCAGTAACCTTTACCAGCTACAGTAGCACCTACTTCTGCAACAGCAATTCCTTTTTGTATTGCACCTCCACCAGGTAAAAACCCAGCTCCGATTTTAAGAATACCAGTAGCTACTTTTGCTTTAGCAACTGCTTCTTCTTTATTGGTAAACTTAAAATCATTAACGATAACAAACGTACTTCCAATCAATTCTTCACCTGCATCTGCTAGCATTGCATCACCCCTTTCGGCAGAATTAGCAATTACTTTATCCATTGCAGAAGCATCATACATTCCTCTAGCAGCAATTAAATCCATATTAAATTTGCCATCGGCACTTTTATTAAACCATTTAGCAACTATATCTTTAGCAACATTGTTGGTATTTAAATAATTGGAGATAACATACGATTGGTCTTCTGAATTAGCTTGTCCATTTATTAGGTATGGACCAATGTTGTGGTCGTTAAATTTTTGAGGAATAACAGCGTTTCCAAAAGCATCTTGAATTACAGTAGCATGTAATCTTGCTGGATCATTAACCATTAAGGTGTACAATGAACTTCTTCTGTATTTTAAATCTTGGGCTAATGAATTTTCGCTCGAGTTTTTTATTTTTTCATAATTAATATATTCTCCCCCAGAATTTGTTGATGCTGGGGCGTAGGAGTTTGCAGTAGCAAAATCTTGGTTTGCCATATTAAGTAATTCCGATTCCCTTACATTAGAGCCATTACCCATTGTTTTTTGGGTTGCTAGTGCAGAAGGATTTTCTAATTGTGATATTTGCTGTTTTAAATTACCCGCTAAATTCCAATCTTCTTTTTGTACAGCAGCTGCTTTTTGTTTTTCTAATTCTGCTATTTTTGCTGCATTAGGATTGGCTGATGGATTTTCTAACTGAGCTATTTGTTCTTTGAGTTTTTTAGCTAATAAAAAATCTTGTTTCTCTACAGCAACTGCTTTTTGTTTTTCCAATTCTGCAATTTTAGCCGCATTAGGATTGGCTGATGGATTTTGTAGCTGAGCTATTTGTTCTTTGAGTTTTTTAGCTAATAAAAAATCTTGTTTCTCTACGGCAGCTGCCTTTTGCTTTTCTAATTCTGCTATTTTTGCTGCATTAGGGTTAGTAGATGGATTTTTTAATTCTTCAATTTGCTGTTTTAATTGATTCGCTAAATTAAAATCTTGTTTTGCAACGGCAGCAGCTTTTTGTTGTTCTAAATCAGCTATTTTTGGTGCATTAGGGTTGATTTTTTGAGCAGGAACACTTAAAGAAAGTATTATTGACATTAGAATAGCTACTATTTTTTTCATTACTTTATTTAGTTTCTTATTTCACTGGGAAGCACCCAGTGTGTGATTAAAGCACTATTAGTAAAACTATAAGTGTCCCCAGTAGGATGCCAACTACTGCTGCTCCTGCACCAGAACCTGCTTTTTTATTCGTTGATTGATTTGAAGATATTCCAGTAGAATGAGATTGTTTTGTTAAAAGCATGGCAGGATTATTTTGGTCAGAAAGTGGTTGAGTTGTATTTGTAGTGTTAGCTGATGATTGAATTGGTACTGAAGGTACTGGCTTTTCTTCCACCAAAGTTTTACCACTTTTTAATTCATTAATCTGCTTGTCTAAAGCCAAAACTTTATCAAAATCCTCAACAAGAATAGCTGCTTTTTTTTCTTCTTCCAACTTGTTTATCGTAACTTTTTTTTCCTCTAAATTTTTTATTTCTTTTTTAATCTTTTCGGCTTCCTCAAAATTTTCATTGGCTACAGCTATCTTAAGATTCTTGTCAAGTTCTTTTATTTTATCATCCAGACTAACTCTGGTGCTTTGTTCTTCACTTATTTTTTTTGCTAAATCGTAGTTTTCCGAACTAATCGCTTCTTTTTTCATTATTTCTAATTCTTCACTACTTTTATTGGTTAACGATTGAGAAAATGAAGAAATTGAAATAAAACTTATAACTATTAACAGAAAGATATTATTTTTTTTCATAACTTGTTTTTTGGTTGGAATTTAATGCTTGCGAAAATAGATAGAAATGTGACATAAATCACAAAAGAGTATAATAAAGTCACTGTTTGAAAAAAACAGTAGTGTAAGAAACAATTCTTTAGTTAGCGTTTTTTATTTTAATTATTGGATTCCTAAAAAATAGTTGTCTTAACATTATCTATTCATCCAAAATTAAAAGCAGCAAAAATGTTTACCTTTACTATCGTAAAACTTATTAATATAATCATTATGAAAAAATTGACAAAAATTTCAAGCATCTTTGTTCTTGTCACATTACTGTTTAGTGGTATAAAAGTAAATGCACAAGCAGATGCAATAGTATCGGAAACTTTTAAGGTTTGGGGAAATTGTGATATGTGTAAAACTACCATTGAAAAATCTTTAAAATCGGTTGACGGTATTAAGTCCGCTAAATGGAATGTTGAAACCAAAATGATAACGGTAAAATTTGAAACAAGTAAACTTACGTTGGAGAGGATAAAAAAAACAATTACTGCTTCTGGTTATGATACTGAAGAATTTAAAGCTTCTAATGAAACTTATGAAAAACTTCATAAATGTTGTCAATACGATAGAACATCATCTAATTAAAAAATAATAACTATGAAAAAATTATTACTTACTTCTGCTTTATCCTTACTAGGATTTATTGGTTATTCACAAACTACAGCTACTGATTTTAACGTGGCGGATTGCAACGCAACCATGCAACATTTGTTTTCAGAGTTAGATGCTGGGAAAGTTGTTGTTATATCTTTTGTTATGCCTTGTTCATCTTGTGCTCCTCCTTCATTAGCTGCACTCAATACTGTTAACAGTTATTCTTCAAGTAATCCTGGACAGGTATTGTTTTATTTAGCTGATGATAATGCAGGTTTGTCTTGTGTAGATATCACTGCTTGGGCTAGTTCATATGGATTGGCTAGTGCTACTATATTTTCTAATGCTGCTGTAGCTATGAGTGATTATGGAACTCCAGGAATGCCTAAAATAGTTGTGTTAGCGGGGACTAACCATCTCGTTTATTTTAATAAAAACAATTCAACAGCCGCTAGTGGGCTTTCTATTGCAATTGATTCAGCACTTGCAGCTGTAGGAGTTTCGGAGAATGTAACTTCTAAATTAATGTTAAATGCCTTTCCTAATCCAGCAATAGATATACTAACTATTGAATATTCTTTAACTCATGCTTCTCCAATTGCTTTGGAAGTTGTTAATATTGTTGGTGCTGATATAACAAGCCTTACAAAACAAGAACAAATGAGTGGTGTAGGAGTGCATAACACTGCAATTAATATTAGCTCGCTAAGCAATGGAGTTTATTTCGTTAGAATTACGTCTAATGAAGGAATAGATATGGTTAAATTTACAGTAGCTCATTAATTAATGATTTTTAATACGGAAGTGAACCATTAGCTGTAACATGAAAAATATTTTTTTCCCAATAACTATTATTGTTGTGGCGATGGTCACACTTTTTGGTTGCTCCAAGAAAAGAGGATGCAACATTGAAACTGCATGTAATTATGATAATTCCGCAGAAAAGTATGATGGTTCTTGTACTTACGCACTTACTTGGTATCAAGATACTGATGGAGATGGATATGGAGATCCTAATGTTTCTGTAATCCAGTGTGAACAGCCAGCGGGCTTTGTGGATAATGCAAATGGAAGTTCAAGACTAATCGCTCCAGATTTTAATGTGGCTGATTGCGATGGAATCCTGCATCATTTATATTCAGAATTAGATGCTAAAAAAATTGTGGTAATGGCATGGGTAATGCCATGCTCTTCATGTATTCCCGATCCTTTAGCAGCGATTTCTATCGTAGATAGTTATTCTTCGACTTATCCAGGGAGAGTGGTGTTTTATTTGGCAGACGATTATGGAGATGAGCCATGTGCAAGCTTAACCAGTTGGGCAAACACCTATGGAATGAACAGTGCTACTAAATTCTCTGATGCCTCTATCCTTTTCTGGAATTATGGTGAGCCAGGGATGCCTAAAATTATTGTTATGTCAGGACCTAACCACGAAATCTATTATGATGCAGATGCATCTACTGTAGGATTAAGTGCGGCAATAGACCAAGCAATTAGTGATAATCCATAAAAAAATCACAAAAAGGTTTTATTAAAATAGAAAGAATATGCGTTTATTAATTATAGGTGCTTTTTTAATATTAATAGATGGAGCTAGTTTTGCTCAGGGATGTTGTTCTGGTGGTTCAGGCAGTCCAATAGCAGGTGGTGCTTCTACCGGAGTATTACTAAAAAATCAACTAGAGTTTTCTAGTAGTTATCAATTTAACTATTATGATGTCTATTTTTCTGAAGATAGGGACACGTTGAATTTGATTGACGAATTAAGTAGTGATTACTTGTTTATGAGGTTTGATTATGGTATTTCTGAGAAGTTTACGATGTCTGTTGCTGCAGGTTATTATTTCAATAAGACTTTAGTAGGCTTAGGTCTTAAGGATACTATTACCTCTGGTGGGATTAGTGATTTAATCCTATTTCCTCGATACAGTGTTTTTAATAAAACACGTGAAAATACTAGAACTGAAATAACTTTAGGAGTGGGATTAAAAATACCATTAGGCTCTAATACCGATTCAAATTTAGTTGGTTACTCTCCTGGGCTAGGTGATATTTATGTAATTTCTCCCCCAACAGTTCAAGCTACAAGTGGCTCACAAGATTTGATGCTTTATACTTTTTGGTATCATGGATATCAAAAAAAGAATCTCCGCTTTTTTGCAAATACGCTGTACATTAGAAAAGGGTATAACTCGATGGGAGAAAAGTTTGGTGATTATGCCAGCCTTGGTTTATTTGTAGGGAAAACCATTTTTAAAAAAGTGGGGCTAACCGCACAAATTAAAGGCGAATGGATTGGTAAAATGAAAGTTGCCAAAACGGTAGGAGCAAATGAAATTGCAATTTATGGTATTGATACTGTCTCTAGCGGATCGAAAAAAATATTTTTTGTACCTCAATTAAGCTATACCTATAAGAATTTTACTGTTTTTGCTACTAGCGAAATACCTTTGTATCAATATTTAACAGGGGTGCAGGTTGGTTCTCTGTATCAAGTTACTGCAGGTTTTTCCTATCGTTTTCTAACAAAAAAGCCAGATGCAACACCTGAAAAGACTTTTGAGCCTATTAAAAATTGAGTTGCCTTTAGCAGTTAACTGCCATATTTGTACAAAGAACGTATCGAGAAGATATGGTTTTTTCAAAAAAACTCAATGCTTTTGAAATGCCATCACTCCAGCTTTAATTGCTAGGTCTAAAAAATTCTCTTTTGGAGGAATTGGACAAGAATAAGAATGATTATAAGCACAAAGTGGATTATAGGATTTATTAAAATCAATGATTATGGTATCTCCATCAGGAATTTTTAAATCCATAAATCGACCTCCGCCATACGATTCATTTCCATTGGTTAAATCGGTAAACGCTAAAAATAAGTAATCTTTATACCCTTCTTTCTCGGATAATTGTAGATTTTGGTAAAGACTTAACACCAATTGTTTTCCTTCTAAAGTAAAATGAATTTCCCCATATTTTTGGTAAATGGGCAATCTATCGGTTGTAGTTTTCATTTTAAACGGAACTTCATTTTCTGTTCTCACAAATTTTGCAATTATCTTATAATTCTCGTTAGTTGGAAAAAATTCTAATCCTTTAAATTTCCTTCTATCTTTTGGAAGTAAACACGATTCTTTTTTATCTGCAAATTCTTTATTTAACTCTTTTTGAAATTTTTGAATTTCGTTGATATAAGCTGAATTTTCTGGTTGAGCAATGGTAGTTTTGAAAAAGAAAAAAATTAATACCCCTAAAACCTGTAATTTATTTTTCATTATTTAAGCACCCCTTCGTCAATAAGTTGTTGCAAATAAACTCTTTTACCTTTATAAATAGCGGTAACAAACGCATCATCCTGTCCTTTTGCGACCACTTTATCCCTATGAATATTTGCCTCATTTAATGTTTTAAATTCTCCTCCAATTGTAAATCGAGTAATTTTATCATCCAAAATGTTTTTTTCAACATTTCCCAATCCTTTTAACCGATCATATTTGTAGTTTTTTGGGAAATTATAAGCTGCTATTTGTACTTTAAAAATTAACCCCTCCAATTGTTTATTTCCATAATCTACAACAACATCAACTGGTGGGACGAGTATGGTATCTATAACAACAGGAACTGTTTTCATAAATTCTTTGGTATAAAAAGGCACATCAATGTTTATCTCTACAAAAGTGTCAACATCTGCAATGGCTATTGTTTCAAGTATTACGGAGTCGCTTTTTAATAAAGAAAAATTAGTGTTTTTTAATTGATAAGCAATCTCGTATTCTTTGCTAACAGGTAGCATTGTTAAATACTCACCGGTACTAGAATTGGAACCTAATTTACTGTGCGTTGTATTATTGTTTTTATAAGTAATAGTTATTTCTGCTTCAGCAGGAACATTATCTAATGTTATTTTTCCTTTTAACAAGGCTATTGTTGGTTTGTACCCTTCTAATCCAGGTACTGCAGTATAAATATCTTGCAAACCATTTCCTCCTGGTCTTCCAGATGAAAAATAGCCTGTTTTTCCATCAGCAGATAATACGTAATAAGTATCTCTATCAGGGCTATTAATCGGAAAACCTATATTTATCGGTGCTGACCATGTTCCATCTTTTTGTAGTTGAGAATGAAAAATATCATATCCTCCCATACTGTTATGTCCTTCCGAACTAAAAACTAAAGTTCTTCCATCTGGGTGGAAAAATGGAGCATCGTCATTATAAGGCGTATTAATGGTTGGTCCAAGGTTTTCTATATTTCCCCAAGTGCTATCATTAACTAACGTTGCTTTATAAATATCCCTTCCACCAAGTCCATCAGGTTTATCACTTGTAAAATATAAAGTTTTCCCATCAGTAGATATAGAAGCACTACCTTCCCAGTGATTCGTATTTACTTCGCCTAAAAGAGGTTTTGGAGTATCCCAGTCACGACCTTTAATGGTACTATAATAAATTTCACCCTTTTTATCTCGAGTGTCTTTATAAATAAACAGTGTTTGTCCGTCAGGAGAGAGTGCAATACAAGCGTCGTGGTCAAATCCATTAATATTTTCACCTAAAGGAGTGGGGTCTTTCCATTCTCCATTTTTTTTCTTTTCGGAACTAAAAACATCTTCAAAACCTCCTTTTGATTTTCTTCCCATATACGTAAAAACCATTACCTGTTCATCAGAGGAAACTACCGGAACATATTCTGCAGCTTCAGTATTTATAGGCACTCCTATGTTAGTAATGGCAACATCTAATGGATTTGCTACCAATTCTTTTGCATTTTTACAATATTGGATAAACTGCTCCGTAACTGGTCGCTGACTTTTAATGATATCTTGTGCTAAATATTCATTAAATAGGGTAATCGCTTCATCAAATTTATACGTTAGGTGATAAGCCACTCCTAAATAAAATTTTACATCTGCGGAGTTTGGTCGGTTTTCTGCAACTGGTTTTAAATATTGAACAGCTTTTTCGTAAGCATCTTGCTTTTTTAAGTAACACATTCCTAAGCGATACATGATGTAATACTCTTCTGGAAATGATTCATTTAATTGCTGATAAATGGGCAAAGCGGCTAAATAATTAGCTTCTAAATACATTTCTTCTGCTTTGTCTAATTCAGCTTTATCGGCAGGGCTAAACTCCTTTGTGTTTAAAATTATTGTTTTATTTTGACCAAAAATATCTACAGAAAAAATAAATAAAATAGCTAATAAAAGAAAAATTCTAAACCGCTTCATTAGAGAAAAATGATTAATAAAAAGAAATAAAAGTAATAATTATAATGGAATTTTAAAAGTGTCTGTTATTTCAAATGTTGGTCAACCAGTTCTAACTCTTTAAACCATTCTTCACCAAATTTTCTAAGGAGTGGTTCTTTTAAAAATTGGTATGTTTTTACGCCCAATTCTTCTCCAAGAACGCAAGCATCATCACAAATATTCCAATACGCATAATTTACGGCGGTAAAATCTTTATATTTAGTTAAACGAACAGGAAATAAATGACAAGAAATTGGTTTTTTAAATTTCGTTTTTCCATCGTTGTAAGCCATTTCGATGGCACATTTTGTTCCTCCCTTTTCATCAAAAACAACATACGCACATTCTCCTCCATCCACTAACTGAGTAACAAATTCTCCATCTCTATCAATTACATAAAGGTCTTCTTCGAGTGCTTTTATTGCCTTTTCAGAAAGATATTCTTTTACTATTGGAAATACATTTTCCAATTCTACCAACTCTTCATCTTCTAAGGGTGCTCCCGCATCACCTTGAATACAACAAGCACCTAAACAAGCACTAAGGTTGCAAACGAATTTCCGTTCTAATAATAATTCTGAAATGATAGTGTCTTTTATGTGAATCATAATAGCAAAGGTAGGGTTAAGAATCTGAAATATATCGTTAGTTTATCGTTAAACTTTTAAGAATGGAGATGGCTTCTGAAAGCATATCATCGGTAAAATTTAAGTGTGTTACCATTCGTATTTGCTGAGAACCAAAAGACACTACTTTTAGGTTTTTTTCTGCTAATTTATGGATGATACTATTGTAATCAATAGTATCGACAATTTCAAAAACAACAATATTGGTGTAAACAGGCAATACTAATTTAACATAAGATAAGCTTTGAAGTGTAGCACCCAATTGTTTTGCTCGTTGGTGGTCTTCTTTTAATCGTTGGATGTTGTTTTCTAATGCATAAATTCCTGCAGCAGCCATATATCCTGCTTGACGCATTCCACCTCCAAAAATTTTTCGTATTCTCCGTGCTTTTTTTATAGCTTCAGTTGTTCCTAATAAAAGAGAGCCAACCGGAGCTCCTAATCCTTTGGATAGGCATACCGACAAGGTGTCAAATTGAGCTCCTATATCTATGGCAGTATAGTTGCTTTCTACAATGGCATTAAAAATTCGAGCACCATCTAAATGTAATTTAAGTCCTTTGTTCGCGCACAATATTTTGATTTTTTTTATCTCTTCTAATTCGTAAATCGTTCCTCCTCCTTTATTACACGTATTTTCTAAACTTACCAATTGCGTTTCTGGAAAATGCACATCATCAGGATTAATGGCTGCTTCAATTTGCTGTGCAGTTAATCTACCATTTGTTCCCTTCAATAATTTTGAAGCCAATCCGGAATTAAAACCAATACCACCTCCTTCGTATTTATAAACATGAGAAAGTTCATCACAAATAATTTCGCCTGGAGAGTTTGAATTTATTTTAATAGCTATTTGATTGGTCATTGTGCCAGAAGGGCAATATACTGCAGCTTCTTTCCCAAACATTGAAGCACCAAGTGCTTCTAATTTATTTACCGTTTCATCATCGCCAAAAACATCATCACCTACTTTTGCATTAAACATTGCTTCTTTCATAGCCATTGTCGGCACAGTAACGGTATCACTTCTTAAGTCAATAATCATGTTCTAAATTTTCAATAAAAGTATTAAAATTATTATTAGCTTTGCAATCCTAATAATACCGATTATACATTCAATATAGTCCACTTTCTGTGTACTATTTTCATGTTATATCGGCATTAACCACTGTAAAATTATAAAACAGTTCAAACTGTTTTATAATTACAATTGGTATAAATGGTTCCGTGGCCGAGTGGCTAGGCAATGCTCTGCAAAAGCATCTACAACGGTTCGAATCCGCTCGGAACCTCAATAAAAAACCCCATCCGTTTTATGCGAATGGGGTTTTTAGTATCGTTTTTTATTTTACCGTATTAAGCTACAAGCACCTTTCTTAAAATATTCAACACCATCTTGTCCTAGTGCATTAATAATGTAAAAATAAGTTCCATCGGGACATTCAGACCCAGAAGTAGTTCTTCCATCCCATGAGCCATTTACATTATTCCATGAATATAATTTTTGCCCCCATCTGTTAAAGATAACACAATCAACAGATTCTAAATTAACGCCATCAACAGTAAACACATCATTAGAGCCATCTCCATTTGGTGTAAACACATTAGGGATAATGATGGCAGATTCTCCAAAAGCATCTATAAAAATAGTTACTGTATTAGAACAAACTCCATCAGTTACAGTTAATGTTACTGTGTATCCACCAATATTGGTATAAATATAAGTAGGTTCAAATAGCGTACTTGTATCTCCATTGCCAAAATCCCACAAATAACTTATGCCTGCTCCAGTGGAACTAGTATTGCCAAAGAAAACATTTAAAGGAACTGGTCCTGTAACAGGTGTCGCATTGATACCTGCAATAACGCCTCCAACAACAACAACAACAGAATCCATAGAACTAGCACAAGCGCCTGCTTCGTTTACATAATAAGTAAACGTTCCAATACCAGGTGCTGTAGGTGTAAATGGACTTCCAGTTCCAATAACTGTTGTACCAGCAGCATCACTATACCAAGTAATAGTTCCATTTCCACTACCTGTTGCAGAGGTAGAAATAGGATCGCCAAAACAAATTGGGAGTGTTGGATTAGCGAAAATTGTGTTGAGTGGTGTAATAGTCAAAGTTGTAGCAAGAACACTGTCGCAACCGGCAGCAGATGTTAAAGTATCGTTATATACGCCTGCTAAAGTTTGAAAAGCTCCACCAATAAAAATACTATCCCCAAAACAAATAGAAGTATTTTGAGGAGATAAAATGAAAGTATTTACAGTCAATGTTGTCGCAATAATACTATCGCAACCTCCAATTGCAGTAAGTGTATCATTATAAATCCCGGATGTTGTTTGATAAAAACCCCCTAGAAGAATGCTGTCTCCAGTACAAATTGCAGCACTTTGAGCCACAATAGGAGCAGGATTTACTGTAAGTGTTGTAGATATTACACTATCACAACCATTGGTGTTGGTTAATGTATCTATATAAACACCAGCAGTATTTTGGTAAACACCACCTAATAAAATGCTATCTCCTTGACAAATGGCAGTATTTTGAGGCGATGAACTGGTGCTATTAATGGTAATAGTAGTATCGAAAGTAAATACTGGACATGTAGTCGTTGAATCTATAGTGTAAGTTACGGTGTATGTTCCTGAAGTGCTGTTGGCAGGGATAATATCGCCAGTTAAAGCATTTAAATCTAATCCACCTGGAACAGCTGAAAATGTTCCGCCCAATCCACCAGAGAAACTAGGTGAATACGTAGCAACATCATTGTCGCAGTAAGCAGTAGGATAACCAAATACAGCTGTTGGGCAAGTTGGAATAATAGTTAATATCCATGGTGAAAAAGTAGTTTGTCCAACAAAAGGACCAGCAGTTCCAACTCCTGCAACCACACCTAAATTACCAGGACCAACTTGAGCATCCCAAGCAGCTCCATTCCAATGTTGTGATTTTACTGTATCTGTTGGGTTTGAAGTTGTGTTTTCAACTCCTAAGTAAGAGAAAGTTAAATCCGCAGTTACAGCTGCTGAAGATTGAATATCCCAAAACCGATCTAATGCATAAAGCACAGAATCTGATACCCCTGTCATACTTGTTACGGCACCAACATTAGTTGCTGCGGCATGTGGTAGATTTTGCACGTCAGTAGTCCAAGTTGCCATATCGATAGTACTACTTCCTGCTGTTGTTTTATTAAAAGTAAAAGGAATATAATTTGCAGGGTTACCCGCAACTCCAAATGGGAAAATGTAATTTCCTGTTCCTGTTCCTGATATCCATTTCACAAAATTGTATTGATTTTCGGAATGAATGTGTCCACTTAAACGTGTAATTCCTGCAGTATTTGATTCGTTTACTACCAAATAAACAGGGGTTCCTGCAACACCACCATTCAATACGGTAATGCCACCATTTAAAATCAATGCATTTTGCGCTTGAGTATGAGTAATAGAACAACACGAAACAAGCAAAACAAAGAGAGCTACTCTTTTCCAATAATTATGTTTGTATGTTTTCATTTTGTATAGTTTAGGTTCAAATAATGATTAAAAAAGATGAATTAAAAATTATTTGTTTTCTAAAGCTTCTATTCTTTTTTCGAGTTTTTCGATAATTGCTTGTTGTTCTTGAATTGCTTTTGTAAGAATTGGAATAATTCTAGTATAATCCATTACAGCAAATGTTTCAACTTTATCATTTGGTAATTCATGTGCTTTAAGCTCAACTGTTGCATTTGTGTTTAAGCCCTTTTCTCTAACAATTTCTGGCAAAACATCTCTTACTTCTTGAGCAATAAAACCATATTCCAGTTCAGTATTTAACCCCATATTAGGATATTTTTCAAGATCGTAATGATAAGTCACAGGATTTAACTTAGAGACAATACTTAGTGCACCATCAACAGTTTTTATATCTTTCTTCAATCTTTTATCAGATGCTAAACCAAAAAATCCTGTATAACCTAAATCATTATAAAACACTCCACCCCAACCAATTACTCCGCCTGTATTTTGTCTTGATCCATAAACACCAACACCATCCCTTCCATTGGCAGCACCTCTAACTCCAATAGCTCTATGTGTTAAACTAGCGTTAATAGCTAAACCAAAAACACCACTAGGAATAAATGCATTTCCACTATAATTAGTAATTCCTTCAATACCATTATAGGCATCAGCAGCACTTTGATTATAGCCAGATAAAGAGACACCATCTATGCCAGTATTATCGAAAGAAGCCATGGCGTTAGCACCAACATTAACTCCTCCATTTGTCATTTGTAGCATATTAGCGGGAGCTGTAGTCTTTATTCCAATCCAACCATTAGCTTCAATGCTCATTCTTTCTAAACCACTGGTGTACATTCTAAAATCTATTGCATTATTAGTTCCTATTCGGTCGGCAGCAGCGGCGGTGTTTCCTGTTGTTAACCAAGCTCCTGCAACAGAAGTAACAGGTCCACCAGAACCAGCAGTTCCATTTACAGTTATTGTTCCATTTGCATTAAGCGTTGGAGTTGTTAATGTCCAACTTGGTCCCATAGGTCCAACGGGTCCTTGGATACCTTGAATTCCCTGAATACCTTGTGGTCCTGCAGCACCAGGAGCACCATCAATCCCATTCGTTCCATTTGTACCGTTAGCACCTGCAGGCCCTTGTGGTCCAGCAGGTCCTACTGCTCCAGCGGGTCCTTGTGGTCCAGCAGGTCCTACTGCTCCAGCGGGTCCTTGTGGTCCGGCAGGTCCAACTGCTCCAGGAGCACCATCAACGCCATTAGTACCGTTTGTACCGTTAATACCATCTATACCATTAGTTCCATTTGTTCCATTTATGCCATCGATTCCATTTGTACCAGCAGGTCCTTGTGGTCCAGCAGGGCCGATAGGTCCTTGAGGTCCAACTGCTCCAGGGGCACCATCAACGCCATCAACACCATCTATTCCGTTAGTACCATTTGTTCCATTAGTACCATTCGTTCCGTTTGTTCCGTTTGTTCCGTTTGTACCAGCAGGTCCTTGTGGTCCTAGTGCTTGTACCCAAGCAGCACCATCCCAGTACCAATAACCAAGAGCACCACTAGTCATAGCAGCGTTGGTATTATAAACTAATAAACTTGTTGCAGGTGCAGGCACTGTAACCACATCGGTAGTTGATGTTAAGGCTACTCGAGGAACTAAAAGTCCTTTATTTGGGTAATCAATATCCAATGCAGCAGATGCATTTGGAACTGCACCAGTTGTATTTATTCCAACATTTTGTGCAAACACAAAAGTGGATGAAGAGATTAAAACTAAAGTTAGAAATAGATTTTTCATAAGATGTATTTTTAAGTTGTATTTTTTGAATGAAAATAATTTAACAATAATAACTATAAGACGGTACTTATTTAATTAAGGTTGCACAACGTACAAATTTACAAATAAAAAAAGTCCAAACAAATTGTTTGGACTATTGAAAATTAACTAACTTTTACTTTTTATTCTGCAGCAATTTTAAACTTTATAATAAACTCATCTTCAATCATTTTATCACCCAATCCTTCGAAAAATTTTCCTGAGCCATATTTAATATCATATAATGTTCTATCTACTTTTACTTCTGCAAATGCAGCTATTTTTCCATCTTTAATTTCAATTGTTGCTGGAAATTCAATCGGTTTAATAATGCCTTTTATGGTTAAATTACCAGTAACCGTATATTTATTGCCTTCGATATTTTTAACTGAAGTAATTTCTAAAGTGGAAATACTAAAATTTTTAACATCAAAAAAATCAGTAGAATTCAAATGTCCTATTAATTTTTGTGACCATTCACCTTCCATGTCTATGTTGGTGATGGTATTCATATCAATCAGCACTTTTCCAGTACTTATAATCCCATCAACAATTTGAAGATTCCCTTCTTTTATATTGATAGTTCCAGTATGTTGTCCTGTTACTTTTTTACCAATCCATTCAACACTACTAACGTTTGTGTTAATTTTTAACTCCTTTTCTTTTTTGTGTACGAATGATGTTAATGATAGTCCTGTTAATGCTATCAAACTAACTAAAATTATTTTTTTCATAGTTTATATTTTAAAATTATAGTGCAAATATATGTATATACATTTAATGTTTCGACATTTTATTAAAAATATTTTTTAAAATTTCGAAATTTGAATAAATTAATTGATTCTTTTTTTCCAAACTTGGTATTTATAAATAATACCTTGTTCGTTGATGTAGTAGATGTGTTCTATGTCGAACACTTTTTTTGGGACTAATGAAGAGTCTGCATTTTGTAAAACTATTTTTTTACCGAAATATTCTTCTCTAGTTTTATAGATGTATGCTTCTGATTTATCGAATATTTTAATTGTTTTTGCTTGACCTTTTGATGAAATTAATTCGTTTTTTGTTTTACCAACAAAAGGGCTACTAAAGGTTTGTGGTCCTTTTGGAGTGCAAAAGAGAAGAGTAAAAGATATTAATAAAATAGCTAGAATTTTCATATTACCCCATAAAGATAACATTTTAACCAGATGAATTAACCTAAATTAATTTCTATCGAGCAATTGTAAGGCGATTTATTATTTTTTTGTCATTTACACTAACTTGGATAAAATAGATTCCATTAGAAAAATTTGCAGTGTTTAACTTAATAGATTTTGTATTTTTATATACATACGATTCTACTAATTTTCCTATACTGTTATAAACAGTAAGAGAAATATTTTTTTGCATCAAACCATTAAAATCAATTTCGACAAAATCACTAGCTGGATTAGGGTAAACTAGAATAGTTGAATTTTCGTTCAACTCACTAACTGAATTGGTATTATAAACCATTATGTTAATGTTAGCAGTATCTTTACAGCCTCCATTGGTGGTTATTAATTCAGCATCCCATAGTCCTTGCAATGTATAGGTATAAATAGGATTTTGAACAATGGCTGTTCCTCCATCACCAAAATCCCAAGCATAACTAATAACATTTGTACTTAAGTTGGCAAAAAATTGAATATCTCCTCCGTTAGCAAGTAATAAATACAAAGTGTCGTTTGGACTTGGAGGACTAAGTATAGCATTTGGAGCTATACTAATGGCAATAAATACAGAATCAGTTTTTTGGCATCCATTAGCATCTTCGCCAATTACCCAAAAGGTTGTTGATGTAGTTGGATTAATTAATGGATTGGCTATGGTTGAATCTGATAAATTAGTTTGAGTATTCCAAGTATAATTAATAGCTCCTGTAGCACTAAGTAGCATATCAGACCCATTACACAAATTGGCATCAGAACCAGCAGAAACATTTGGTAAATTAAAAACTGTAATACTCTCTTGCCCTGAGTTGATACAACTATTGGAGTCAATAATACTAACCGAATAAATACCAGAATTAAAAACAGTTATTGATTGAGTCGTTTCACCGTTTGGAGACCAGTTATAATTTCCTTGGTTAACTGCAGTTAATATGACTGAATCTCCATCACAAAATGAAGAAGTTCCATTAATTGAAATCACTCCTGATGGAAGAGGGTTAACAGTTACCGTAATAGTATCAAAATCAATACAACCTAAAGAGTTTAATGCAGATACTACATAAGTTGTTGTTACTGTTGGGTAAGCTAATGGCGAGGCGACAAAATTATCACTTAATCCAGTGCTTGGCGTCCAACTATAGCTTATTGCACCTGGTGCCAATGCATTTAATGGGATGGTATCGCCTATACAAATTTGGACATCGCTACCTGCATCAGTAGTCAATTGACACCATTTGATGGTCGAAAAATCTTGAAAGGTTGCAGGATCATTACTTGTTCCTGTTACAAAAATACTTTCCATGGCATCAATTTCCATAGCAAAAGCTTGGTCACTATTGTTAGCTGGACCATCAAATCTTGCTTCCCATAAAATATTGCCATTACTAGTGTCATATTTTAAAGTTAAATAGTCATTGTTTGTTCCGATTCCAGCACTATAACCAGTAATATACAATGCCCCAGAGTTTCCTAATCTCATTTGTTGAGCATCATCATATCCACTATTTGGACCATTGTAGGTATCTTTCCATAATAAATTACCAGCCGCATCGTATTTAATAGTTACCATATTTTCTGCATTACCTCCACTACCCATGCTTCTTCCTGTAACATAAACGTTTTGATTGAGGTCAGCTACAACATCAAACGCTTTGTCCTCATCATTTAGTGGTCCATCATTTATTTTTGCCCATTGTTGTGCTCCAGCACTGTTAATTTTTATGGTAACATAGTCATTTTCAGTAGCTAAACCACCATAGGTGGCACCAGCCACGTAAACATTATTCAAATTATCAATAAATAAAGCTTCTGGTACATCAAAAAAGTTTAATGTTCCATTAAATCTTGATACCCATTGTTGTGCTCCAGAATTGTTATATTTAATGGTAGCAATATCTAAATTAGTTCCGCTGCCCGTACTGTGTCCACTTACATAAACATTAAATTGAGCATCTAATTTAATTTGAGTTGCCGCATCTATGCTATTGCCAGGACCATTATAAGGTGTTGCCCATTGTTGAGTTCCAGCAGAATTGTATTTTACAGTAACGAAATTACTTCCCTGTGCACCTGCATCACTCGATCCTGTTACATAAGAATTTCCTAAAGTATCAATAACAATAGCATATGCTTCATCAAAAGCATTTCCTGTTCCATTGTATGTTGTTGCCCATTGCTGTGTTCCAACAGCATTATATTTTATGGTAATGTAATTATAATTTGAACTAGTAGAGGTGGTGTATCCTGTAACATAAACAAATCCATTTTGGTCAACAGCAATGTCTCTTGCTTCATCTATAGCACTACCAGAGCCATTAAAAATGGCAGACCACAATTGATTTCCTAATGCATCATACTTAATAGTAACTATATCATAACCATTGCCTACATTGGTATAAGAAGTTCCTGTAACATAAACATTGCCGTTGTTGTCTAAAGCTAGTTCTTTTCCAGAGTCTGCGTTTTGTCCAGCACTAGTGTATCTTGCTTCCCATAACACATTTATTTGAGCTTTGGTAGAAGAAATAAAAACTACTATGATAACAAAAAATAGTAGTTGCTTTAACCAACATCGTTTAGTAAAAAAAAGTTGCATAAGTGCTTGTATTTATGAAAAATAATGAGGCAAAGATAAATAAATAATTAATTCGGGCAAGTTCAATAATTAACTTATGTAGATGAAAGTGTTGATTTTATCGATAATTAGCAAAAGTCTAGTAATTTTTATAATTTTGCGTTCGAATTTGCGTTAACAAATGAAACTAAAAAGCTTTTTTCTTCTAGCTCTTATCGCTATAGTTCCTATATGGTCTATGGCTACTCACATTGTTGGAGGGTCTTTAACTTATGAACACTTAGGTGGACCATCATACAGAATTACATTAAAAATGTATAGAGATTGTGGACCCACTAGCGTTCAATTACCTAACAGCGTTAGAATTGAAGTTCGTCAACCAAATGGGGCAAGTTTTTCCCCTGATAAAGATATTATCATTCCAAAAACTCAAGTTGCAGTTTTAGATCCAACTATTGATACTTGTGCATATGACCCAGGCGTTTGTGTGGAGGAAGCTATTTATACTACTATCGTTAATCATTTGCCCCCCAACTTAGGAGGATATCATTTGTTTTATGCTACTAATGCAAGAAACGGAAGTCTTATTAATGTTCTCAATCCTTTGAGTACAGGAGAAGCATTTTATACGTTCATTCCTAACAATAACTTGTTATTGACTAATTCAAGCCCTACATGGAAAAATTTTCCACCAGTATTTATTTGTCAAGGAAACCCATTAGCATTTGATCATGGAGCAACTGATAAAGATGGAGACTCTTTGGTTTATTCATTCTATCGTCCTTTTACTGATAATCCAGCACCAACTTTTCCAGGAAATGTTGCAACTTTTCCACTAATAAATTACACCGCTGGATACAGTTATACTGATCCTTTAGGAAGTGGTAGTTTAACTGTAAATCCTAATACTGGTATAATCTCAGGAATCCCCCCAATGCTTGGTCAATTTGTTCTTGGAGTAAAAGTAGATGAATACAGAAATGGAGTTCTAATTAATACAGTGTATAGAGACTTTCAGTTTAACGTGCTTAATTGTCCACCAATACCAATGCCTGGCATCGGTCCAACTACTGGTTGCTCTGGATTAGCAATTCCTTTTACTAACACTAGTACACCTTTAACAGGAAATTCATTTTATTGGGATTTTGGGGATCCTTTTTCAACAACTGATACTTCAACACTTGTAAATCCTACTTATGCTTACCCAGCAATTGGGACTTACATTGTTATGTTAGTTGCACAAGCTGGGACACCCTGTGCTGACACTATTTATGATACCTTAACCGTTTCTGGAGTTGTTCCTGATTTTACTTATACTGATTCCGTTTGTGTTAACAATCCCGTCAACTTCTTTGATGCGTCAACGCCAACTTCAAATACAACTATTAATAGTTGGGATTGGGATTTTGATGATGCTGGTTCAGCAGTTATTCCTACACCAACCCATACTTATACAACACCAGGAAACTATTCTGTTCAATTAATTGTTACCACAACTAGCGGGTGTATTGATTCTATTACAAAAAATATGTTTGTTCAAGCTTTACCTCAAGCTTTTACAATTGATACGTTCGCCTGTACGAGTAATCCGATAATAAATTTAAATGGAAGTGTAACTGGAGCAAGTGGAGGTTTATGGATTGGCTCGGGAGGATTTAACCCATCTAACACCAACTTAAACGCTGCTTACAACCCTACAGCTGGTGAATTATCAGCAGGGTTTGCTACTATTGTCCTTTATACCACAGGAAATGGTTTTTGTCCTTCCGAATCAGACACCATGACTATTCTATACTCTATTGGAATTACAGCAGATGCTGGAAACGATATTTCTGTTTGTAAGGACACTGCTTCCATTCCTCTTTCTGGTATTATTGTAACAGCTTTAGGAGGGCAATGGGTATCAAGCGGAACTGGAACTTTTCAGCCCAATCCATTTAATTTAAATGCTGTTTATATTCCTAGCTCAGCAGATACAGCGGCTGGCTCTATTTTTATTTACCTTAATTCAACAGGAAATGGGAATTGTATCCCAGATGCTGATACGTTAACCGTTACGTTTACAGGAACTCCTACTGCCAGTATCTTATCTAACGATACTGCGTGTGCTGGTAGTATATTTATCCCTATTAATGCAAATTCAACAACAGGTTCTGGCTATTGGCAAACTCTTGGTTCAGGATATTTTTCTCCTAATGATTCATTAAACAACACCTCCTATTTTGCCGATTCTACAGATAATTATAATGGCAATGTTACGTTAGTTTTTTCTTCCACTAATAATGGAGGATGCCTAAGTTATACAGATACCCTAATTATTGCTCTTATTCCAGCACCAAATGCTAATTTTTCTTTCACTTCTGTTTGTCCAACTGATACTGTATTTTTTAATGATTTAACCACTTCCGTCGATCCTATTAATTCATGGAGTTGGACTTTTGGAAATAGTTTAAATGATAATACTCCAAATACATCAACTGTATATGATTCTGCAGGAATATATAATGTTAGTTTAGTTATCGCTTCTTCGAATGGATGTAGCGATTCAATTACTCAGCAAGTTTTAATTTATTCCATCCCAAATGCAAACTTTAGCTCGAA
This sequence comes from uncultured Vicingus sp., assembly GCA_964360245.1. GTDB lineage: Bacteria > Bacteroidota > Bacteroidia > Flavobacteriales_E > Vicingaceae. The sequence goes on along the minus strand of CAYHWX010000021.1, from coordinate 17,092 downwards.
CGGAGTTTGTGAAGGAGCAAACAGTGAATTTGTTGATGCTTCAACAGTTAATGGTTCTTTCATCAATTATTGGAATTGGACTTTTGGTGATGGTGGAATTGATTCTGTTCAAAACCCTATTTATTCTTATGCAAATAGTGGAACTTATACCGTTAATCTAATTATTCAATCAGATCAAGGATGTTGGGATACTATATCAAATTCGATCTTTATTCAACCACCTCCAACAGCTGGATTCAATAGTAGTCCAAGTTCTGTAAATGTAAATGAGAGTTTTAGTTTTTCTGATATTTCAGCTTCAAACATAGTAAGTTGGCAATGGAATTTTGGAGATTCTTTGGGAACTTCAACGCTACAAAATCCCGCCTATAGTTATACTTCTGCTGGGTATTTTACGGTATGTTTAACTGTTGTTAACAACATGAATTGTGCCGACTCCATCTGTGAAGAAGTAATAGTTTTTATGCCACCCCAAATTCCAAATGCATTTTCACCAAATGGTTCTGGTCAAAACAATTCATTTAATGTATTAGGAGGACCCTATCTTGAGTTGAATTTTAAAATTTATAATAACTGGGGTGAATTAATTTTTGAATCTGACCAACAAAGCAAAGGATGGGATGGTACTCGTGATGGTGTTGCACAACCAATAGGAGTATATATTTATACTGTCAATGCCGTAACTCTTGATAAAGAGCAATATACTCTTAAGGGAGATGTAACATTATTGAGATAGTGAATATGATTAAAAAGTATTATTTTTTTATTGTTGGTTTAATAGGTCTGAGTACTAATTTTTATGCTCAAGATTTTCACTTATCCCAACATGATGCTGCTTCACTTTACCTCAACCCAGCTTTAGTAGGACAATTTGATGGAAAATATAGAATTCATGGTCATTACCGTACTCAATGGGGAAGCTTATCCTCAAAAGCTTACCAAACAGCAGCCATTTCTTTCGATATTCCTTTTAATAAAATTGCATTCGGTGGACAAATAATTAATGGACGAGCTGGTGCTGGGGATTATAACGCTTTAGGAATAGTATTAAATGCCGGTTATAGTTTTACTGTTGATAAAAATAAAACACATAAGTTTTCAATTGGACTTCAAGGTGGCGTCATTCAAAAGAGTATTAATTTAGATAATCTGTTTTTCGAAAACCAATACACTAACGCTGGTGGAGGAGCATTTGATCAATCATTACCAAATGGAGAAGATGTTGGAAATTCAAGCTTTTGGATTCCTGACGTAAATGCTGGCTTTGTATATTATTATGGTAAAGACCAAATAAGAATTAATCCTTTTATTGGGGCTTCCCTATTTCATATCACCCAACCTAACGAAACTTATTATGGGAATGAAAATAAATTGCCTATGCGTTACATCCTTCATGGAGGAGCAAAAATTAATTTGTCTGAAAGATTTCAGCTAATGCCTAAGCTTTTATTTATGAAACAAGTAAATGATCAGGAAATAAATTATGGATTAATGCTCCATTACCATTTAAAAGGAACTGATGCTATTATTCTTTTTGGACCAACATATCGATCTGCTGATGCCTTTATTGTTGAGGCAGGATTAAAAATGGGAAGTTATGAAGCAAAAATAGGATATGATTACAATACTTCTAGTTTAAATGATTTTTCAGATGGTAAAGGTGGCTTTGAAATATCATTAACCTACATTCCAAAAATATTTAAGCTAAACCCTGTTCAAAATTGTCCAAGAATATGAAATTAAAAGGGTTATCGTTTATCATATTTCTACTTATAGGACATTTGCTTTTTTCTCAAAGTAAAAATGAAATTGTTGAGTTGGGTGATCAAGCCTATAAAAATGAAAATTATGCTTCAGCCGTTTTTTACTACAAAAAAGTAATTGATAAAAAAGGACTTTCCAGTGGATTAGTTCACCCTTATGAAGCTAGAGTCTGGATAGCCCCACCAAAAAAAACCAAAGCAGAACAGGATTCTATCAAGCAAGGAAAATCAGATACCAATTCTTATGCTGCAGACGCAATTGTTCTTCATAAATTAGCCAATGCTTATCGTAAAAATCATGATTACTTAAATGCAGAAAAATGGTATGAAATTGCCGTGAATTATCCTCTTGATGGAGTTGATGTAGAATTACAAAGTTCCAGATTATGGTACGGAGAAGTATTGATGAACAACGAAAAATACGAAGAAGCAATAAAACAATTTGAACAATTTAAAACAGAAACGCCTGACATGGAGTTATCTAAAAGAGCGGATAAAGGAGTTGTTGGTTGTTATTATGCTCAAGATCCAAGTTCTACTAACGATGGAGTAAACGTAAATCAGAGCGATACCAATTTAAATTTTGGAACTTCAAGTTTTGGTGCAAATTATTATGGTGATGAAATAACGCTTGTTTTTGCAGCGTCAGGATCTAACGGAATTATTAAAGATGAAAAAAATGAAAACAGTAATTTTTTAAGTGACTTTTATTCTACTCAAAAAATGATGGATGCAGGATATAGTAGTCCTGATAATTTTAAAACCCCTATCAATTCCGAAAACAATGAAGGAGGAGGAGTTTTATCAATAGATAGAACTACTTTTTATTTTACTAGAAAATCATCCGTTAACAATAAAGATGTAGCCATTTGGGTAAGTAAAAATTTTAACAATCAATGGCTTCAGCCTTTAAAATTGGATGAAAAAATAAATGTTGATGGTTATAAATCTATGCAACCAGCATTATCAATGGAGGGAGATATTCTATACTTTTCTTCTGATAGACCTGGAGGTCGTGGCGGAATGGACATTTGGTATTGTAAAATTGATGATTATGGAAGTTTAAGCGAACCCATAAACATGGGATCCTATATTAATACTTCTGGAGATGAAGTAACCCCTTTTTATAACTACTTTACAAAAACATTGTATTTTTCCTCCGATGCTTCGGGTGGCGTTGGTGGTTTGGATATTTACAAAACTTCTTATAACGAAGATGAAGATGTTTGGAGTACTCCAAAAAATATTGGAAGACCATTTAATTCCAGTAAAGATGATGCTTATTTTATTATTGGAAAAGATCAAAAACAAGGATATTTATCTTCTGATAGGAAACCATGTGATTGTGGTGAAGAATATGAAGGGTCGGTTTATTGTTATAAAATTTACGAATTTGGACAACCAGAAATGAAGTTTAGCATAAGTGGAACTGCTTTTAATGCTGAAACAAATGAAGTGATACCTAATGCATTGATTACATTTAAAGACATTAGAGGAAAATCTGAGCCATTTTTTATTACAACCGACGAGCAAGGAAATTATGAAAGAAAATTAGAGGTGGGGTGGGAAATGTTTTTAAAAGCTCAAAAAGCTAAATATTTTGGTGATGCAGCAAATTTATCTACCGAAGGATTAACAGAATCTCAACATTTTGTTCAGGATTTTTTCCTTACACCAATACCTTTAGGTGAAGTAGAAATTCCAGGAATTGAATACGATTATGATGCCGCAACATTACGCCCAAAATCTAAAGAAATATTAGATAAATTAGTTGAGTTCTTAGAATTAAACAACAACATTACTATTGAAATTAGATCTCATACCGATTCTAGAGGTGATGATGATTATAATTTAAAACTATCCGACAAAAGAGCTGGCTCAGTTGTAAAATACTTAGTTGAGCATGGCATCAATAAAAAACGATTGGAATCTATTGGAATGGGTGAAAAAGAGCTATTGGATGATTGTTCTAAATATCCTGAATGTGGAGAAACAGGTAAAGATGATTGCGATTGTCACCAAAAAAACAGAAGAACAGCTTTCAAAACTACCAGTGAAGACTTTAAAGATGTTTTTAAAGGAAAGTAAACTTATTATGTCAAGTAAATTCACTTTTTAATTAACATCTCCCTCAACGATAGCTTTTTCAATATTATCCTTAAGATTTATATTTCTAATTCCAGGAAAAACTATTAACGCTATTTTACTAATAGGCTGATATAACAACGAAGTACTTTTCATTTCTGGTTCCAACACAGTAATCTCTTCATTAATATTATTAGTTAGGTTTAAAATAATACTTATAATTAAACCAAACTTTAATGTTCCGAATACCGCTCCTACTAACTTATTTACAAAACTAAGGGAGGTCATTTTAATAAATCGTTCGAGTAATTTTGCTAAAGCAAAAACTGCAATAACGATTAAAATAAACGTCAGTGCAAAAGAGATTAATGGCATTAATTTTTCAGAAATATTAAACATCTCACCCAAATATTTTGCAGAAACAGAAGAAAATTTTATTCCACCCCAAATTCCTAAAAGTAAGGCAATAATAGAAGCTAACTCGATTACCAATCCTTTTTTAAAGCCTTTAAAAGCTCCCCATAACAAAGGAATGATGATAATGATATCAAAGTAATTCATTAAACAAAACTACTTCAATAGTAGTAAGTGACAGCAATACATTTTTAAATTTATTAAAATCAAATTGTTGATACAAAAGAGAATAAGTACTTACTTTTACCACATGAATAATGAATTTGCTACTAACTGGAATAAGGTTGAAAAACTAGTATTACAACGCTTCGGAGAAAAATTGGACGAACAAACTATTCTTTTTATTATTGGATTACAAGAATTAGGAAAAGGAAAAAAGGAATATGATAAGGAGGAAAAATTAGATATTATTCATATCGGAATTTGTACCGTATTAGGTAAATTAGGGTATTATCAGTTTATTGGAAAAGATGATGAAGGTTGGCCTCATTACAAAAACATTAAAAAACTACCCAATGAATTACAAGGAAATAATCAAGAAATATTTTTAAAAAAAGCGATTATCAACTACTTTAATTTGTAATTGATTTTATTTTACCTCAACCGTTTCTCGGTAATTATTTTCAGAACTTTTTTGACGAACTTCTTCAATTTTAACAACTTTGTGTCCATACAAAGTGTCAACAACTGGATTTAACAAAGAATCTAAATAATTCTTATAATAAACAACATCAACATCCAAAACGGCAGAAAATTTAAAATCAAAAGTAGCTTCGCCAGCTGCATCAGTTGAAGTAGTTTGATCCATTAATTCGTCATTTATTACACTTCCTGGTTGACCTGCGTCAGGGCCTGGCCAAGCATGAACACTTGCACCAGCAGCGGGAGTTCCATCTACTTCCTGTACATGAACAATTAAACGAGGACCTCTGTCTTTTTTACTGCAAGCAACAAGGAGAATTAAAGAAACTACTAAAACTCCAAAAGAAAATAAATGTTTATGTTTCATATCTTTCTTAATATTGTAATCAACAAATATAATAAATAATCATGACAAAGAAAATATTTTCTACCTTCTTAACATTGATAACGGTCATTAATATCAGTTGTTTAGCCCAAAAAACTGAGAAACAAACTAAAATTATCATTTCTACCACCTACGGAGATATTAAGTTAGCACTGTATAATGAAACACCTAAACACCGTGATAATTTTATTAAATTGGTAAAAGATGGGTTTTTTGATAACACTTTATTTCATCGAATTATAAAAGAATTTATGATACAAGGTGGAGACCCTGATTCCAAAAATGCTGTTAGTGGTGCTCCATTAGGAGAAGGAGATGTCGGGTATACTATTTCTGCAGAATTTAATGCTGCTCTTTTTCATAAAAAAGGTGCATTGGCTGCTGCGCGTCAGGGAGATAATGTAAATCCACAAAAAGAATCTTCTGGTTGTCAGTTTTATATTGTTCAAGGGAAGAAGTACAATAAAGAAGAGTTAGCTAAGATGACCAAACGAACTGGAAATACTTATACAGAAGAGCAATACAAGATATATGAAACTGAAGGTGGAACACCACAATTAGATATGAATTACACTGTTTTTGGTGAAGTTTTAGAAGGGTTTGAGGTAATTGATAAAATTGCTGCGGTAGAAAAAGACAGAAATGATCGACCAAAAGAAGACATTAAAATGACAATAAAGATAGTTAAAAAGTAACTCATGAAAAATAAGATAGAAGAATTATTAAGAGAAGTTGAAGAGTTTACTGCGGTAAAAAAGGAGCAAATAGAAGAATTCAGGATTATTTTATTGGGAAGCAAAGGCAAACTTAAAACTTTATTTGCCGATTTTAAAAATGTGCCCAATGACCAAAAAAAAGAAATTGGTCAATTGATGAATACCCTTAAAGAAAATACTCAACATAAAATTGATGAGCTTACTATTAAATTATCTAGTAGCGAAATCTCAACAACCAATCAATTAGATTTAAGTAGAACCGCTACTCCAATAAAATTAGGAAGTAGGCACCCTATTTCTATTGTAAGAAATGAAATTATTGATATTTTTTCGAGAATAGGTTTTACAGTTTCTGAAGGTCCTGAAGTAGAAGATGATTGGCACAATTTTTCTGCCTTAAACTTTCCGCCAGAACATCCTGCAAGAGATATGCAAGATACATTTTTTGTTGAAAGTGAAAACGATGAAATGGCATTGAGAACACACACCTCTTCTGTTCAGGTGCGTATGATGGAAAACAACAAACCTCCTATTCGGACAATTTCTCCAGGAAGAGTATATCGTAATGAGGCAATTTCTGCTCGGGCACACTGCTTTTTCCACCAAGTAGAAGGATTGTATGTTTCCGAAAATGTTTCTTTTGCCGACCTCAAACAAACTTTACTCTATTTTGCCAAAGAAATGTTTGGCGAAGAAACTAAAATTAGATTAAGACCCTCTTATTTTCCTTTTACCGAACCAAGTGCAGAAATGGATGTTTCTTGTTCTGTTTGCAACAGTAAAGGATGTAATATTTGTAAATACACCGGATTTTTAGAAATTATGGGTTGTGGAATGGTCGATCCAAATGTGTTGGAAAACTGTGGAATTGATTCTAAAAAATATAGCGGTTTTGCTTTTGGAATGGGAGTTGAACGTATTGCTATGTTAAAGTATAAAGTGAATGATTTACGACTTTATTCCGAAGGCGATGTCCGGTTTTTAGACCAATTTAAAGCTGCTTATTAGCTATTATTTGCCTCAACAGACGTGTGGAGTTTGTGGTTAAAACGAAGTAACAAAAAAGGCTTCGAAATTCTTTCGAAGCCTTTTTTGTTTACAATTTAATCCCCATTACCAAAATATCATCAGTTTGAGGCTCCTCTTGTCTCCAGTTTTTTAAAACATACTGCAAATAAGATTCTTGCTCACTCATTTCCATATCCTGAGCCGAAAGCAACAATTCTTTAAATTGTTTCCGATTAAACTTTTTCATTTTTTCTCCTCCAAACTGGTCGCAAAATCCATCAGTAAAAAAGTAGTAGGCATCGCCTTGTTTTATTTCAATAGTTTGAGTGGAAAACACTTTTTTTACATCAGCATAAAATCCAATAGGAAACCGACTGGCTTCTAATTCTATAATATTTCCATCTCGAACAATCAATAAAGGTCGAAAAGCACCTGCATAAGAAAAAGTTTGTTCCACAAAATCAAACACACCAATTGCCACATCCATTCCATCAATAGAAATCACACCATCTTTCGATTTGTTTAACGCCAAAAACAACTCTTCATCTAACGCATATAAAATTTCTGAAGGATCTTCTACTCCCTTTTTTATAATCACTTCTTTTAAAGCTCCATTGGCAATAAAACTCATCAACGCACCAGGCACACCGTGACCCGTACAATCAACTGCAGCAACAAATGCTTTGTTTTCTCGTTGGTAGAAAAAATAATAATCACCACTTACCACATCTTTGGGTTGGTAGAGCACAAAAGCATCTTTAAAAGCACTTTTTATTTTTTCAACATCTGGCAAAATTGCTTCCTGAATTCTGCTGGCATATTGTATGCTGTCGAGCATGTCTTTGTTATGCTGAATTAGTTCAGTATTTTTTTCTACCAACTTCAACTCAGCTTTTTTACGGTCGGTAATATCATGCCCTATACCCACCAACGTATTTAGGGGTCCTTTAGAGGTATTCCATAAGATCCAACGACCGCCACCTGTTACTGTTTTTAACAAGCGTTCTTGTGGAACAGTTTCCAATACCGATTCTTGTTTCATCTGTTGTAAAGTCAACGCTTTAATGCTTTTTCTATCCTCCACATTGTCGCAGGTTAAATTCCACCATCCTTCACCCACCAATTGTTCAGGCTCAAAGCCTAAAATCCGTTTAGTAGATGGACTAACATATTCGACATCCCCAGAGGGGTTAACAACAACTATTAAGCTGTTTAATTTTTCCAGTATTGCATCAGTAACTAATGACATGATTAAAAATATTTTGGTTTTTCAACCGTAAGAAATAAAAAAAATGATTGTTTTTGCTTTTATAAAGCGATTCCGATTTGTTTATCTACCAATAAACGGAATATGATTTATGCACATAATTGGCATAAAAATGCTCATTCTATTCCAATAATGGAAAGAGTTGGCGAATGAGTTAATAATATTTAATGTTGTATTCATAAATATTTCAGTCCGCAAAACTAGTATAATTTTGTAATAATGTACATCATCAAATTAAATTCTTTTTAAAAGTATATTAATTTCGCCCCTAAACTCATTTAGGATTTTTTACTTTTGTTAAAAAGTAAAAATAATGAACGTTTTAATACTTGGTTCGGGAGGGAGAGAACATGCTTTTGCGTGGAAATTGGCTCAAAGCAGTAAATTAAGCAAACTATTTATTGCTCCAGGAAATGCTGGCACTTCTCAATTTGGAACTAATGTAGCTATCGAAACAACAGATTTTGATGCCATCAAAAAGTTCGTGTTAACCAATGCTATTAATATGGTATTGGTTGGACCAGAAGACCAGTTGGTAAAAGGAATTCACGATTACTTTTTGGCAGATGCTCAACTTAAAAATATTTCGGTAATAGGACCACAAAAAGATGGTGCACAATTGGAAGGCAGCAAAAAATTTTCTAAACTATTTATGGAAAAATATGGCGTTCCAACCGCCAAATACAAAAGTTTTACCAAAGAAAATCTAAGTGATGGCTACACATTTCTGGAAAGTTTAACTCCACCTTACGTACTAAAAGCCGATGGTTTAGCTGCAGGAAAAGGAGTGTTGATTTTAAACAACTTAGCAGAAGCAAAAAAAGAGCTAACCAGCATGATTGCTGATGCAAAATTTGGAACAGCTTCATCAACCGTAGTTATCGAAGAATTTTTAAAAGGAATCGAACTTTCAGTTTTTGTGCTAACCGATGGAAACAGTTATAAAATACTACCTTCTGCCAAAGATTACAAGCGAATTGGAGAAGGCGACACAGGATTGAACACTGGTGGCATGGGAGCCATTTCACCAGTACCTTTTGCTAATGAAAATTTTATTAAAAAAGTGGAACAGCAAGTAATCATTCCAACCATCAACGGACTAAAAAAAGAAGGCATTAATTACAAAGGTTTTATTTTTATTGGATTAATGAATGATAATGGAAACCCTTCGGTAGTTGAATACAACGTGCGTATGGGCGACCCAGAAACAGAAGTGGTAATACCACGAATTAAATCTGATTTATTGGATTTGTTGGAAGGAGTTGCCAACCAAACCTTGCACGAAAAATCGTTTGAAGTGGATGAAAGAACAGCCGCAACAGTAATGCTCGTTTCCGGTGGGTATCCCGAAGATTACGAAAAAGGTAAAGTAATTACTGGTTTTGGCCAAATTGAAAACAGTTTAGTTTTCCATGCTGGAACTAAACAAGTTAGTGAAAACATTGTTACCAATGGGGGAAGAGTTTTAGCAATCACCTCATTTGGAACGAGTATTAAAGAGGCATTGAGTAAATCTTTCGCTAACGCTGAAAAAATTAACTACGATAGAAAATATTACCGAAAAGATATCGGTTTTGATTTGGTTTAACACTTTTAAAAAATCTACTCATTAATAAGTATTTTTAAAAAAATTACAGAAAATGAAAATTTCAACAACACTTGCCGAAGTTACCGACAATACTAGAGACTTGCTCTATTTCTACCTAACTAAGATTGATAAATCGTTATGGAATAAAACACCCGAGTGGAATGGAAAACAACTCAATTCTGTTGCTTGGACACTTTGCCACCTAGTTTGGGCTCAAGATAATTTGATTTTAAAAGCTTGTGCAAATCGCTCCTCTGGAATTTTGTGGTTGGAAAAATTTGAAATCGGTAAACCTTCGCTAATTGCTACCGAACTTCCTAGTGTTGCAGAAATTAAAGAAGCATTAAAAAGTGTTCATATACAATCTCTCGAGGTTATCAAATCACTTTCCGACATTGATTTACAAACGCCCAATCATATTAATTTAGATTTTAAAAAAGGCAATAGCAAACAACAAATTATCCATCATCATATTCGACATGAGGGTGTGCATATTGGTCACATTGGTTTATTGTGTAAACTATTTGACATTAAAACGATATAGTTGCAAAGTCACTTTGTTAAACAGATTGTTTTATTAAGCCTTGCTCCATTTTAAAATTACTTGAGCAATGTTTACTTAACTAAATAATAAATAGTGAAAAGTTGGCAAATTAAACCAACAACAAAGCCAACATAAATTTGTAGTTGATTGTGTGCTTTTAGTATCAATCTCGAAGAACCAATAAGACCAGCTATTAATAAAGATAAAATAATATATGGAGTAAGGTATATTTCCAAAATCGTAGAAGTACAAATAAGTGCACCAACCAACCCACCTATGCCTACCATGTGAGCACTAATTTTCCATTTAAAATTAATAATAAAAGTTACCAAAACTACTAGTGTTGCTCCTATAATAAATTTAAAAATTAGCGGTGGTATTGCTGCTTCTTTTAACATATATAAAGTGAAAATATAAAATACAATAGTAAAAGCATAAGGAATAATTCGCTCTTTTGAAGTAGTCATTTCTAAGCTTTTAATCATTTTTTTATGTAAAAGCAACAAAGAAATTAATACAGGAATAACAAAAGTGCTTGTTCCAACGAGGGTAATAATTGCTATTTTTAAATCCCTAGGAATGGAATAATTAATATACGAATCTGTATTAAAAATAATAAGCAACCCAATAACAGGAATTATTAAAGGATGAAAAATGGTAGAAATAATTTTGGCTGCTATTTTCATTTAATTTTACTACTACAATTCCTTTCTTAAACGAGCTACAGGTATATTTAGTTGTTCTCGATACTTGGCTATTGTTCGCCTTGCAATGTTATAACTTTTATCATTTAACAATTGTGATAATTTTTCATCTGTGAGTGGTTTTTTCTTATTCTCCTCTTCTATTGCATCTTGAAGAATTTTTTTAACCTCTCGAGTAGAAACTTCTTCACCACTATCTGTACTTAATGATTCTGAAAAAAATGTTTTTAAAAGAAATGTACCATAAGGAGTTTGAACATATTTACTATTTACTACTCTTGATATTGTTGAAATATCAAGCTCAACTTGTTCAGCAATATCTTTTAAAATCATAGGTTTTAATAGCGTTTCATCGCCAGCTAAAAAGTACTCTTTTTGATAATTAATAATCGCTTCCATGGTAACAATAAGTGTATTTTGTCGCTGTTTAATTGCATCAATAAACCATTTTGCAGAATCTAATTTTTGCTTAACAAACATTAACGCATCTTTTTGAGATTTAGAAGGTTTTTCTTTTTGAACTTGATAGCCTTCTATCATATCATTATAAGCTCTACTTATTTTTAAATCGGGTGTATTTCTGCCATTTAAAGTTAATAGAATTTCATCGTCTTCAATGGTTAAATTAAAATCAGGAACAATGTGCTGAACAACTTTGTTGGAATCGCTTACTGAATTTCCAGGCTTAGGGTTTAGCTTTAATATTTCGTTAATGGTAGCTTTTAAATCCTCATCCGAAATGTTAAGTTTGTCAACGATTTTTGAATAATGTTTTTTTGAAAATTCATCAAAATATTTCTCTATTATTTCAATGGCATTTTTAAAAATTAGCGAATGAGTATCTTTCTTCTTTAATTGTAATAATAAACATTCTTGCAATGTTCGAGCACCAACTCCAGGCGGATCAAAATGTTGAATAACCATCAACAATTTAGCAACATGTGCTTCTTCAGTAATAATGTTTTGAGTAAATGCTAAATCATCTACAATGGCATTTAATTCTCTTCTCAAATAACCTGATTCATCCAAACTACCAATTAGATGAACAGCAATTGCATAATCATCATCTTCTAAATTATACAAAACTAATTGTGCTTCCAGTAATTCTTGAAAACTCGCTCCGCCACTTAATGGAACTTGTTTTTCTTCATCATCCTTACTTTGGTTGCTAATGTTTAATTTGTAGGAAGGAGTGTCGTCGCTGATATAAGCATCAAAATCAAATTCTTTTTCGGCATCGCTTATTTCTTCTCTGCCAAAATCATCTTCTTGTTCAGCATCCAATTCGTCATCCTCGTCTTTTCCCTCATCTAAAGCTGGGTTACTTTCAATCTCTTCTTTAATTCGTTGTTCCATAGCAACCGTTGGAAGCTGTAACAATTTCATTAATTGAATTTGTTGAGGTGATAATTTCTGTTGAAGTTTAAAAGTGAGTAATTGTTTTAGTGCCATATTTTTAATTTAAAACCACCTTAAAATGATTTATTATTCAAATATAAGAAAGGTGAAAAGGAAAGCTTAAAATTTATTGAAAAACTTCATAAATTATTTCTATAAAAAAGGCTCTCTTAAATAAAGAGAGCCTTTTTTTGAGCACAATTACTAATTAGCAGTGTGCATTAAAAGCTTCTGCTAAATTTTCTGCAATCATTTCTGCTGGTCTTCCTTCAATGTGATGTCTTTCAAGAAAGTGAACCAATTTACCATCTTTAAATAATCCCATGCTTGGAGAAGATGGAGGATATGGCAACATGTATTTTCTTGCCTGTGCAACTGCTGCACTATCAACTCCTGCGAAAACGGTTGTTATTCTGGTTGGTTTCTTATCGTTGGTAATTGCTATTCTTGCTGCTGGTCTTGCATTTGCTGCAGCACAGCCACAAACTGAATTAATTACAACTAAAGTAGTTCCTGTACTAGTTATTGCATTATCAACTTGTTCAGGAGTTGTTAATTCTTCAAAACCTGCTTTGGTTAATTCTTGTTTCATTGGTGCTACTAATTCTGGTGGATACATTTCTTTATTTTTTAATTGTTATTTATAATGATTCAAAATTACGAATTATTGGTGCCGATTTCGCACTTTACCGAAAATTTACCCCATTTCACCTAATAACTGTTTGGTGAACTAAAAAGCCGATTTACATTTGACGTATAATTAAACTTAAAAAAATATGAACTCATCAGAAAAATTTCAAGAACACAAAAGTAAAAAGAGATTAATTGTAGGATTAATCTTTATTGTAATAGGAGCAGTATTAATTGCTAAAAAAATGGATATTATTCCTGCCAGTATCAGTCACATTATTATTTCATGGCAAATGTTATTAATAGGAATTGGTGTGGTAAACATTATCACCAAAGACAATTATCGCTCTGGATTAATATTAATTTCTATCGGAACATTTTTTATTCTTCCTAAAGTAATTGACATTCCTTTTGAAGTAAAAGATATGTTTTGGCCTGCCATTTTTGTGGTTATCGGAATATTAATGTTAACGGTTAAAAACAGACATCAATTTTTAGGAAAAGAAAAATCATCGGAAAATTTTATTGATGTTTTAACTTTTATGGGTGGAGGAAAAAGAAAAATTACTTCCGACAATTTTTTGGGTGGAAAAGTAACCAGTATTTTTGGTGGTAATGAAATTGATTTAACTTCAGCAAAAATTCAAAATAATGAATCTTTAATAGATGTGTTTACAATTTTTGGAGGCTGCGAAATTGTGGTGCCTCGTGAATGGGATGTGCAAGTGGATGTTACCTCAGTTTTTGGAGCATTTGATGATAAAAGAGGTCCGGTAGATTATTCCAATGCTGAACCTAATAAAGTGTTAAAAATTAAAGGATTTACAATTTTTGGCGGTGGAGAAATAAAAAGTTATTAATTTCTATTACCTTTATTATGAATGTTAAATCCGATAACCAATAATAAAACCTATTTAATCAATTACGCAATGGTGTGGCTCCTTATTATTGGAACACACTTTGCTGTTTTACATTGGTATTACCTGTTACCAATAAGATTTTCTTTAGCTGATAGTTTTTTGTTTAACACTTTTTTTGCTTTTCTCGGTATTAGCCTGTGGTACGTGGTTCGTTACAACAAAACCAACAGTAAATTTTACTCTCTTTTTACCAGTCATGCTGTTTCCTCCTTATTGCTAATCGGATTTTGGTTAATTACTGGTTATGTTATTTTAAAATATGCCATTAACGATATTGCTTATGTCTCCTTTTTAGACAGTTCTTTTCCTTGGAGAATAGTAAGTGGCATCTTTTATTATGCGGCATTTATTTTAATTTATTATGTAATTATATATTATCACGACATTCAAGAAAAAATAAAACAAGAAGCCCACTTAAATACCTTAATTAAAGAGATAGAATTGAGTGCATTAAAAAATCAAATCAATCCTCATTTTTTGTTTAACAGTTTAAACTCTATCAGCTCTTTAACGATGAGTTCACCACAAAAAGCACAAGAAATGATTATTCAGCTTTCCGATTATTTAAGGTATTCGTTGAGCAACAACGACCAACAAATAGCAACACTAAAAACCGAATTAGAAAATATTAAACTGTATTTAGAAATAGAAAAAATACGTTTTGGCGAACGATTGCATTTTAGTTTTAATTGCGATGAATCAACTTTAGCAACCAAAATTCCAGCTATGATTTTGCAGCCATTGTTTGAAAATGCTATTAAACACGGAGTTTACGAAAGTACCGAAACCATTAACATTAAGTTAAGTTGCCAACTAGAAAACAATTATTTAAACATTACGTTAGCAAACGATTTTGATGCAACCTCTAAACCAACCAAAGGCGAAGGAATTGGTTTAAAAAACACCCAGCAACGTTTGTTTTTAATTTACCAACAAAATGATTTATTTATCATTAAAAAAACAGCAACCACTTTTACGGTAACCATTAAATTTCCACAACATGGATAAATTAAAAGCCATCATTATAGAAGATGAATCTTTGGGGAGAGCACTCCTTAAAAATTATCTACAAGACATCAAAGAGATTGAACTGATTGGTGAGTTTGCAGATGGATTTTCGGGACTAAAAGCCATCAACGAACTACACCCCGACATCGTGTTTTTAGACATACAAATGCCCAAATTAACTGGGTTGGAATTGTTGGAATTGTTAGACGAACCTCCTGCCATAGTTTTTACAACAGCTTACGATGAATATGCTGTAAAAGCTTTTGAATTAAATGCTATTGATTATTTGTTAAAACCATTTTCGAAAGAGCGATTTGATGGTGCTATCAAAAAAACTATCTCCAACATTGGGCAACATTCAACATCCTTGTTAAATTTTAAAAATCAAGTAGTAAAAGAAAAAAAGTTAGATAAAATTGTTGTGAAATCGAACAACAACGTTTTTGTAATTCCATTAAACGAAGTAATTTACATCGAATCGGAGGATGATTATGTGATGATTTATACTGGGAAAGGAAAGCACTTGCAGTACCAAAACATGAGTTATTACGAAGAACATTTAGACGCTTCTATTTTCATCAGAATTCATCGATCAACAATCGTTAACATTCATTTTATTGCCAAAATTGAAAAGTTTGGAAAAGAAACTTATCAAGTGGTTTTAAAAGATGGGATTGGCTTAAAAGTAAGTCGTTCTCGTTACCAGGAATTAAAAGAAATGTTGGGATTTTAATTTCTTTTTTTTGCAAAAAAATCGATGATAATTTTACTGCATTCGTTGGCTAATAAACCACTAACGATTTCTGTTTTGGGATGTAAGATAGTTGTGGAAATTAAACTAAATCCTCTTTTTGGGTCAGTCGCACCAAACACCACTTTTTTAAGTTGTGTCCAATAAGATGCTCCTGCACACATCACACATGGTTCTAAAGTAACATACAAGGTGCATTCATTTAAATATTTTCCGCCTAGAAAGTCGGTTGCTGAGGTAAAAGCCAACATTTCGGCATGTGCAGTAACGTCGTTCAATCTTTCGGTCATGTTGTGTGCTCGAGCAATTATTTTATTGTCACAAACAATTATAGCACCCACAGGAACTTCATCTTCGCTGAAAGCTTTTTGTGCTTCCTTAAAAGCTTCCTTCATAAAATGTTCGTCAGAAAAAACAGAAAGCATTAGGCGGTTTCGAGTGTTTTTTTATTGAAAAAATAATGGTGAACGATAGAAAAAATGCAATAAATAATTACAATGGTGGGCATTGCCACAATGCTGGTAAAGATGAATAACAACAACCAAAGAAGAATAAAAGAAAATGGAAGTTCATTGCCTTTCCATTTGAGTTGTTTCACTTTTAAGGAAAACATAGGTACTTCTGCCACCAACATAAATGATAACAAAACACACATGATTAACATAACTAATGGATTGGATACAATTGGTACAACAAATTGATTGACACTAATAATTTGAGGAAGGTCTGGAAGTTGGTAAATTAAAACACTAAAAATATAAAATGCAGCATGTGCAGGAACTGCCAATCCAATAAAAGAAACGGTTTGTCGGGTATCAATATTAAATTTAGCCAATCGAAATGCAGATAAGATAGGGATTAAAAAAGTGATATAAAGTAACCAAGGGTAGTTGGTTAAAAATTGAACTGCATGTTCGGGGGTTGCTTGTAGTATTTTTAAATGTTGATACAATAACATTCCTGGAGCAACGCCAAAAGCAACCATATCTACTAAAGAATCCAATTCCTTTCCAATTGGATTTTTTACTTTTAAAACCCGAGCAGTAAAACCATCAAAATAATCGCAAGCCAAAGAAACTGTCAATAAATAGGCTGCAATGTCTAACCTTCCTTCAAAAGTTAACGTAATTGCTAAACAACTTAAAATTAGACTAAGAGTAGTTATTGCATTGGGAATTTGATTTTTCATTTCTTATGTTAAGATTACAAATTTAATCAATTAATGATGTTACACTGAGAATGGGATGAATTTATACATTATTTTTTTGT
>CAYHWX010000020.1:0-42385 GCA_964360245.1 uncultured Vicingus sp. | reverse complement strand
TTTTGTCATGCTGAGCTTGTCGAAGCATAGACTCTTCGACAGGCTCAGAGTGACAGTTCGCGATAACGGTAAGACGAAGAATAAAAATAGGATTGTTGGCTGCTGCAAATGAAAGTTGTGTTTTTTCTTGATTAAAAACCAACAAACTACAATCCATGCCATCTTTTCCTCCTTCTGGACTACCATCTTTTTTGAGCCGTTCAATAATAATTTTTCTAGTTTGGTTTAAAATTTTATCTGCTTCAGTTTCTTTTTCTATAGATTTTTCTAAACTCGAAATGTTTAAAATACTCATAATTGCACCCGGCACTCCGTGACCAGTACTATCGGCAACAGAAAGAGCAAAGTTGCCATTGCTTAATTCTCCTGACCAATAAAAGTCGCCACTAACCACATCTTTTGGTCGGAAAAACACAAAATAATCTTTTAGGTGTTGGTCTAACATTTCGGTGGTTGCCAAAAAACTTTTTTGTATTCGTTCTGCATAGTTGATGCTATCGGTTATTTCTTTGTGCTTTTCACCTAGTAAATGATGGGCTTCTTCTACAACAGTCTTCTGTAATTCTACTTCTATTTTTTGTTCTTCGATTACTTTTTTTTGTTTACGAGTTACTTGTAAACGGTTAAAAACAAAAAACAAAAAGATGCCAACTAAACCTAATCCAGTGCCAATGGAGTAAGTAAGTATTTTTTGTTTTTGCTCTTTTTCGTTGGCTAATTGAAGTTCTTGTTTGTGTTTTTCATTTGCTAAAACTTCTTTCTGGTTGTACTCATATTGCATTCGTTGTCTTAATGATGCTCTTTCGGTTTCAGCATTTCGCATACTGTCTTTTAACTGAACCCATAAATTAGTGAAATACAATGCTTTTTTATACTCCGAAGTTTTATTATACACATCTTTTAGAAGCTCTGCTACTTCAAAAGTTCGTATAGTAAGGTTTAAGTTTTTAGTAAGTGAATAGGCAGTTTCGCCATAATGTTTTGCAAGTTCGTAATTACCTTTTTCAAAATAAACTCTGCCAATATTGGTGTTAGAAAGTGCAATGCCAGATTCTCCTTTTAATTGTGTGTATAATTCTAAATCTTTTTGATGATAATACAATGCGGAGTCCAGCAGATTCAGCTTTAAATAATAATTACCTAAATTTTTAAAAGTATAAGCCAGTCCTGATTTACTCTCGATTTTTTTATCAATCATTAATGCTTGCTGATATAATTCTAAAGCTTTTTTATAATTTTTTTTATTGACATAAATATTACCTATACTGTTTATTGTCCAAATCAATTCTTCATTATTTCCCTTTTTCAGATGAAGAGCCATGCATTTTTCTAAATAGGCTAAACCAATAGCACTATCACCTTGAGAATAATATAAAATTCCTAAATTATTCAGCGCATAAGCAACACCATTGGTATCATTTAGTTTTTCAAAAATCTGTTGTGCTTTTTTATAATTATCTAATGCTTCTTTATTTTTAGCCTGATAATCATAAATAGCTCCTAAAGTAACCAGCGATTGTGCTAGTTTCTTTTCTGATTGATAATCATCATAAATTTTGTTTGCATTTGTATTGTAAAATATGGCAGAATCCATAACACCCTTATAATAAAACATTTCGCCCAAAAGATTATAAACATCTGCTTTTAAGAGTTGTTTTTTTTCTACTGAAATACCTTTAAGAGTTTTATTTGAATTTAGTATGGCGAAGGTTTTATTGGCATAATAAAAACCACTGTCTATTTTTGAATGATAGATTTGTGATGCAATTTGTAGATAGGCAATAATACGAGAAGTATCAGGTTGATTAGATGCTATACAAATTTTTCTTAAACTATCAAGATTTTCTTGAGCTATAATTTGTTTTGAGAAACATACAGCGACTATAAAAAAAGAGATATATATTATTTTCTTCAATTGCTCTTTTTCTATTTTTTAAACCTTAGTCAAACCTTTATGTTCTCCTTTACTTTTTCTGATTTTTACCGAAACTACTTTGTATTCTGGACATAAGGCTTCAGAATCGTGTTCATCAGAAGTCACATTATTAACCATCATTTCTGGAAAATGAAAAGTAGTACTTAATATTCCTGGCTTTATATCTTCAGTTATCCATGCTTCCACATCTACTTTTCCTCTTGCAGATGCTATACAAACCATATCGCCATCAGTAATATTATTTTTTTTGGCATCTGTTGGATGAATCCACAACACATCTTTTGTATTTATTTTCACATTACCAGTTCTGCGAGTCATTGCCCCACAATTGTAGTGTTCTAAATCTCTATTGGTAGTTAAAATGTAAGGGTATTCTTTTCCATTTTTAAGAATTTCATCACTTTCTCTAAATGCATTAA
This sequence comes from uncultured Vicingus sp., assembly GCA_964360245.1. Classification (GTDB taxonomy): domain Bacteria; phylum Bacteroidota; class Bacteroidia; order Flavobacteriales_E; family Vicingaceae. The sequence goes on along the minus strand of CAYHWX010000020.1, from coordinate 40,030 downwards.
ATTCAAAATGCCCTTTTCCTCTGGTAAATTTTTCAGAGTGTAATATTTTAGTATCTGTTCCATCCAATGCAACAGGCCATTGTTTTCCATTTTTTCCTAAATTTTCCCATGTTATTCCTGCAAAAAATGGAACAATTTGTGAAATTTCTTTTAACATTCCATCTGGTGAATAGTCGGGTTGAGCATAACCCATTCGGTTCATTACATCAACAATTATTTGTCCATCAGGTTTACAACCTTCAATTGGCTCCACTACTTGGTTGACGCGTTGTACCCTTCTTTCTCCATTGGTAAAAGTTCCTGATTTTTCTAAAAAGGATGCGCCTGGTAAAATAACATCCGCATACTTAGCAGTTTCTGTCATAAACAACTCCTGAACAATTACCAGTTCGGTATTTTCTAAAGCTTTAATAACTTTTTGAGTATTGGGGTCTGTTTGTACCACATCTTCCCCAATAATCCAGATGGCTTTTAGTTTACCAGCTATGGCTGCATCAAACATCTCTGGAATTTTGTAACCAATGTTTTTTGGAACATCAACACCATAAAACTGATTGTATTTTTTGTTCACTTCATCATTGGTAATATCTAAATAACCAGCTCCTTGATGTGGCTGAACGCCCATGTCGGCACTTCCTTGCACATTGTTTTGACCTCTTAAAGGATTTACGCCAACACCTCGTCTTCCAATATTTCCAGTTAGTAAGGCTAAATCGGCAATTTGCATAACCGCAAAAGTTCCTTGACTATGTTCTGTAACTCCTAAACCATGAAAACTCATGGCGTTTGGTGCAGAAGCATAGGCAATGGCAGCAGCTTTTACAGCATCTTTATTTACTCCAGAAATAGTTTCTAGTTGATCCAAGTCAATGTTCATCAATTCCGTTTTAAATTCTTCAAACCCTTCTGTTCTCGAATCAATAAAATTTTGGTCAACCAATCCTTCCTTGATGATGTAATACATCATCATGTTCAAAACAGCAACATTTGTTCCAGGACGTAAAGCCAAATGATGTGTAGCGTATTTTGCCAATTCTGTTTTTCTTGGGTCAATCACAATAGAAACATTTTTTTGCTTCATTGTAAATTGTTTCAATTTAGCTCCTGTAACTGGATGTCCATCAGTTGGGTTCGCTCCAATTACCAAAATGCAATTGGTGTCTTTTAAATCATCCACCGAATTGGTAGCTGCACCTGTTCCAAAAGTGCGTTGCATTCCTAAAGCAGTAGGAGAGTGGCAAACCCTTGCACAACCATCAATATTATTGGTTTGAATAACTGCCCGAAAGAACTTTTGCATCAAATAATTTTCTTCGTTGGGGCATCTTGAAGATGAAATTCCTGCAATAGAATCAGGTCCAAATTCTTTTTTGAATTTAGATAAATTAGTAGTGATGTGGTTGTAAACTTCGTCCCAACTTACTTTTTCAAATACTCCATTTCGTTTAATCATGGGAGCATTTAATCGCTCTGGGTGGTCATAAAATTTAAAAGCATATCGACCTTTTAAACAAGTATGGCCTTGGTTGACTTCTGCATCGTAAGGTGCTTGAATAGATAAAATTTTTCCGTTTTTACTGGCAACCTCCAAATTACAACCAACACCACAATAGGTACAAATGGTTCTTGTTTTTTTAGTTGCCTGTATGGATTTAGATTGAAAAACATCGGAAATCGCATTGGTTGGACAAGCCTGAGCACAAGCACCACAACTTACGCAATCTGAATCCATAAAGGAATTGTCGAAACTTTTTACAATGTGTGCGTCAAAACCTCTTCCTGCCATACTTAACACCAACTGACCTTGAACTTCGTCACACGCCCGAACACAACGGTAACAATTGATGCACTTAGAAAGTTCAGAACGCATATAAGGATGTGAAACATCTTTTACTTTCGCTAAATGATTGGCACCTTCTGGATATCTCACATCTGTTATTCCAACTCGTGCTGCAACATCTTGCAATTCGCAATTTCCGTTTACCTCACAAGTTAAGCAAGTTAAAGGATGGTCTGTTAATACCAATTCGATGATGTTTTTTCTTAAATTTTGAATATTTTCAGATTCAGGGAAAATGTAACTTCCTTCCATTACTGGTGAATGGCAAGATGCTACTGCTTTTGTTTTTCCACCTTTTTCTAAAGCAACATCTACACTACAAACTCTGCACGAACCAAAGGGTTCTAAATTTTTTGCATCACAAAGTGTAGGAATTGATTTTTCTCCTTCAATTCGCTTTACAAAATTCAAAATGGTTTCTCCATCCTTAAATTCGTGTGCGTGGTTATTGATGTATGCAGTTTTCATGAGGGTTGAAATTAGATGTCTAAATTTTTTAATTGAAAAACGAAAGCAGATTCTTCTCGAGTAAACGTACCTTCTAGTTGTTCAGTAAGGGTTTCAATTAATTCTAATCCAAACTGTACTCTATCTTTTATGGGTGTTTTCCAGATTCCATTATCGCTGTATTTTAGAATAAATTCATTTGTTTTAGTAGCATGTATTTCAATGTTAATTATACCGCTCAGTTTTTCGCTAAATGCGTGTTTAAAAGAATTAGAAAGCAGTTCGTTAATCATTAATCCTAATGGAACTATTGTTTTTAATCCAATAGAGTTATAAGATGAGTTAATATTGGTTGTTACGTTTTCGTTAGATGATAAACTGGAAAGAATTTCTTTAATTAAATCATTAATGTACGATTCCAAATTAATTTTAGATAAATCTTCCGATTGATAAAGTTTACTGTGAATCAATGCCATAGTCATTATTCTGCCAATGGCTTCGTCAAATTTTTGTTCGGCTTCTGGTGGTAAATTATTTTTTTGTAAACGCAATAAACTGGTAATAATTTGAAGATTATTTTTTACTCGGTGATGAACTTCTTTCATTAAAACAATGTTCTCGTTGTTCTTTGCCGAGATGAGTTGATTTTGGGTTTCAAGTTCAGTATTTAAATTTTTTAACTCTTTTTCGGAGTACTGTTGAAATAAAAAATATTGATGAGTGAGGTAACCTAAAATAAAAAAAGCAAATAAAACTTCTAGGAATTCACCATACAATTCAACATTGTTTCTTGGTTGTATAGTAGAAATGTGTTTGTTTAAAGAAAACTGAAAGAAATAGAAGATTAAAATTGCATTGCCAATGATAAACATAATGCCAATTTTTCTGCCTAAACCCAAAAATGCAAGAAATATACAAATCAATATCCATAAAAAATCGTTGTAATGAGTCAATTCAAAAACGGTATTCATGGCATAGTTAGATAGTGCACAACCGCTTATGGCATACACCCAAAAAATAGGTTTATAGTTTTTTGTGAAATACAAAAAGGATAAACAAAATAATCCTACCAAAATAACCAAGAAGGAAGGAGTAGCTGCATTAAAACTCGTAAAGCTATATAGAATGGTGATGATGATAAATATGGGGATAAACACGAGAGAAACTCGCCAAGCTAATAAATAGCGGGCTTTATCGTAATAACTATCAAAAAATAAAGTGTTAGGAGAAAATATATTCATGTTAATTGAAGTAGTTTTTTAATTCATCGTTAAAATATTGCAAAGCATTTTTTATTGGTAAAGGAATCCCGCCACCATGAGCACACAAAGACCCTTGTTGCAAAGTATCCAACAAATCGTTGAATAAGTTTCTGTCAATTTTATAATTTTGATTATTGGCTTTCGATGTTAATTCATGCCCACGTTTAGTCCCTAATCGACAAGGAAAACATTTTCCACAACTTTCGTAAGCAGCAAATTCAAACAAGTGTTCCAAATATTTCATCATCGAAAAATTGGTTGGAATACAAACAATTGAAGCATGACCTAACAAAAAACCGTTTTGTGCAAATGATTCAAAATCGATACTCAATTCCTTAATTTTTTCGATAGGGACAATACCACCTAGCGGACCTCCAATTTGCATTGCTTTTACAGGAGATTTAAATCCTCCGCCTAATTCATTTACTACTTTTGAAAGAGGAGTTCCCATTTCTACCTCATAAATTCCAGGATTATTGAAAAAGCTGTCTAAACAAACTAATTTTGTCCCTTTCGATTTTTCGGTGCCTAGTTTCGCATAAGCATCTCCACCTTTTTTTATAATGCTGTAAACAGCAGCCAAAGTTTCTACATTGTTTACCACTGTTGGTTTATTAAACAATCCTTGCTGAGTCGGAAAAGGAGGGCGAGTACGAACTTCAGGACGTTGTCCTTCAATCGAATTGATTAAAGCGGTTTCTTCGCCACAAATGTAGGCTCCTTGGGCTTTTATAATTTTAAAATCGAAGTTAAAACCACTTCCATCAATATTATTTCCCAATAAGTTGTTCGTTCTCAATTCATCAATGGCTTTTTGAACAATACCAACAGCTTCTGGATATTCAGCTCTGATGTATAAAACTCCCCATTCTGCACCCGTAATAAATCCAGCTATCATCATTCCAAACAAAACGGAGTGTGGGCGATTTTCTAATAAATATAGGTCGGAATAAGCACCTGGGTCGCCTTCATCGGCATTACAAATAATAAATTTGGTATCATTTTTTTCATTTTTGCAGGCTTCCCATTTAAAAGCCATTGGAAAACCAGCACCTCCACGACCTCTGATGTTTGATTTTTTAATTTCGTTCAGCAATTCATCTGAACTTTTCTTTAATGCGGTTTTTAATAACGAATAATGTTTTTCAATGCCGCCAAAAGGTGCTGTTAAAAGTTCAGTGGTAGATTTTATGTTATAATTTGGGATTTGGGGTTTGGGATTTGAAATTTGAAAATGGCTAATATCATTGCCCGAATAATTTTTTCCATTGTAATGAAAAGCGGCATTTTCGTAACATCTTCCCAAACACGTCATGTGACCAATTTCATTGATATTAAAGTGTTTTTCGAGTTTGTTTTTTACATCATCTTGTTTTCCTGCACAAACACAAGCAGTTCCATTGCAGAGGTAAATTTTTTTATCTTTGTTTTCTTCTTTGGTAAAATCGTAAAAAGAAGCTGTACCGTAGGTGTTTGCTTTTCCAATAATAAATTCGTTCGCTAACTTTTCTAAAGCTTCGGTAGTTGGAGTTCCATTTTCTTTGGCAGCTTCACCAATTTTTTCAAAAAGATTATTGGTTAATCCTTTTCTGCCAGATAATTCGCTTAAATTTTTCGACATGAATATAAGTTTGCCCTAAATTTAATAATTATTCCTTAAAGAAGATTTAGTATTTTTGGATAAATGTAAGGAGAGTTTTAAAAATTAACATTTTACATCCCCTCTATCAAGAGAGTTTATCCCGAAACTCGGGAGGAAAGGGATGTGTAATCAAAAAACTCAATTTTTAAAACTCCCCGTAACTGTAATTCAATGGCTAAGAAAACAACGGAATCCGATTCAAAATATAACCATCTGGAAAAGATGGAATTAAGGGATATTTTAGTAGGCATCAACAACGAAGATAAAACAGTGCCGAATTCAGTTAAAAAAATTATTCCTAAAATAGAAAGTTTGGTTAAAGAGATTGGCTCTAAAATGAAAAAAGGTGGTCGATTGTTTTATATTGGTGCAGGAACAAGTGGGCGTTTAGGTATTGTAGATGCTTCAGAATGTCCACCAACTTTTGGCGTTGAGCAAGGTTTGGTGATAGGGTTAATTGCAGGAGGTGATGCTGCAATAAGAAAAGCTGTAGAGTTTGCCGAAGATGATACCAACCAAGGGTGGAAGGATTTACAGGCACATCAAATAAACTCCAATGATGTAGTGATTGGAATTGCTGCCTCTGGATCTACACCTTATGTGATTGGTGCATTAGAAAAATGCAAAAAAAACGGAATTATAACTGGATGTATTACTTGCAACAAAGGCAGTAAATTGGCTGCGGTTTCTAAATTTCCAATTGAAGTAGTTGTTGGTCCTGAGTTTGTTACAGGAAGCACCAGAATGAAATCTGGAACTGCTCAAAAACTAGTGTTGAATATGATTTCAACTGCAGTGATGATAAAATTGGGAAAAGTAAAAGGGAATAAAATGGTTGACATGCAATTGAGCAACAATAAATTAGTAGATAGAGGAGCTCAAATGATTATGGAAGAACTACAGGTAGATTATGAGACAGCCAATCGATTACTAATAAAATATGGAAGTGTAAGAAAAGCGGTGGATTTTGGGATAAAATAATTTTGATGTGCTGTGATTATTAACTCTGCCTTTTAAGGCGGAGTTGCGAAAAGATTCAACATTTTTGGCTTTAGCCCTGATTTTTAAAGTTATATTTCCTGATAAATTCTTCACATTCGTGCATGAATGTTACCTTTTTATGATGTTCCTCTTGCACATCAATATATGCTCTTACTTTATCCAATTGCGATTCACTCACGGATACTGCATAGTACTCATCAGCCCATTCAAACTTTGATTTAGTAAGCTGCTGCTTGTTAATCCAGTAAGCAGATTCTCCCTTTATAAGTTGCAATGTTTTAGAAATAGTAATGTCAGTATTTAGTCCGAATAAGCAATGTAAGTGTTCTGTATGCCCATTCAACCTGTCAATAAAGATTTGTTTATTGTACGCATTTTCTCTGATGTGAGTTATGACCATCTTCTTGACTTCATCAATTAAAAAAGGGTAACGACTCTTTGTACCCCATACTGCATGAATCATTACTTTTACAAAAGCCATATTAATATTTTCTTTCAGGGCTAAAGCCCAATGTGGTTGGTGCTAAAATTCTCCGCCTTAAAAGGCGGAGTTAAATTCAATTATATATGTGTTGATTTAGCTAAAATATTAAACTCAAAACTAACATTGATTCACAAAAGAATTAATCTAATGCTTTTAATACTGCTATTTGATAGCCTAACACAAAAATCATACAACTACTCATAGCAGTAGTTTCAGTGCTTTCAGGTATTGTGTATTCAATAAACATTTTTCTTGATTTTTCAGGTTCAAATAAATAAATACTTTGACCTTCTTTAGGTTCTAATGAATACAATAATTTTCTATTACTGTTGGTAATACTTTTGTTATAAATTTTTACCTCAATATTTTTTGATAAACCACCAGTGTGAAACAAAAATCGATATTTTTCTCCCATAAAAACAGGGATTTCAATTTCCTTTACTTGTTTTTTGTCTTTATAAGTAAATCGAGTAGATTTTGAAGAGTCGTATCTATAATCAGGTCTTAATTCTCTTTTTAATTCTGCTTTTAAAGCTGTTGCATCACATTCTTCCTCTATTTGAAAGGCAGTAACAGTGATAAAAGAAGTAATTATTAGGAATGCAATGTAAAGTTTTACTTTCATTATTCAGTAGTTAAGTGATAGCCAATTACAGAAATCATACATCCTGCTAAATTTTGTTGAGTAGTTCTGGGTATAATATAGTTTAAGTATATTTTTTTGGATACTTCTGGCTCAAAAATATAAATGTTTTTTCCTTCCTCTTTCGTTAAAGAATAAAGTTGTTTTCTGTTTTTAGATCCCTTTTTTTTATCAAAAAATTTAACTTCAATGTCTTTAGGTAAACCAGCGATATTAAATATAAATCGATATTTTTCATCTTTAAATAAAGGGGCTTCAATTTCAATAACTTGCTCACTGTTGGTATATAAAAATCGAGTAGTTTTAGAAGAATCGTATAGATAATCTGGTTTTAAACTTTTAAGAGTTTCGTTTTTTAACGTACGAACATCACACTCATTATTATCGTTTTGTATAGCAGAAGTAGAAAAAAATAGTACAAACGCTAAAACAGAGTATAAGATTGTTTTTTTCATTGCAAATTAGATTATTAAGTTTAGCTATAGGAATTATTTACTTTTTTCCCCGATAATTTTGTTTCTTAAAGCAGTAATATCATTGCTCAATGATTTTACTTCTTCATTGTTTAGTATATATTCTTCTGCACTTTCTTCGTTAAAACGAGAAAAATGCTTGTTAATATTTTCTAAATCAGCAACCAACTCAGTAAAATCTTTATCTTCATCAGATTGTTTAATGGATTTTATTAAATTGTCTAAAATCACTGCTTGTTCGGATAATCTAGCTATTAATTTTTCATTTTGTTTAGATTCATTTACTTTAGATCCCAAGTACATAGTCTCTACCCAAGCACCTGCAAAAATGATAGAACCTGTGTAGCCCATTCCATTTTCATCTAAATAATCATCCAACTGCATTTGCAAATCAGCCATGATGTAGGTTAATGAATCTTCATTTCCAATGTTAGCTTCCAACCTAGTGCTTATTCCCATAGAACTTAAAATATCTGTCATCCAAAGTTTTTCAGACAATAACCGTAAAGTATTCAAGTAATTAATAGATTCTTGAGTTTGGTTATTCATGATGCAATAAGCCATATCTGCTGAATAAACACCAAAGTTTAACTTTTGATCATTTTTAGAATTAAAAGTTTCCACTTTAGCTTTTGGACTAGTAATGTCACCAATGTAGGTTAAGCCAGCACTTTTAAATAGTTCAGCTATTTGTAGCGGAGATGGCAAAATATATTCTGTTTGATTAGTACTATCGATATCAGTAATTTCTTCTGTTACCTCTTCTATTTTTTCATCTTGATTACCTCCACAAGCAGTTAAAAAACTAGTGATAATAATGAGTGCTGCTAATTTTATTGTTACTTTTTGCATGATTATAAGTATTTATTTTTTTGTAAATTAATAGAATTAAAATGATTAATCCAATATTTATGTTTGAATAATTCCAACATTATAAGATTTTTCAATGGGTGCATGATTGGCTGCTTCAATTCCCATAGAAACCCATTTTCTGGTATCTAAAGGATTGATAATGGCATCTGTCCACAATCTTGCCGCAGCATAATAAGGAGAAATTTGCTCATCATACCTGTTTTTTATTTTATTGTATAACTCCTCTTCTTTTTCTTTGGTAATCTCTTCTTTTCCTTGAGATTTTAAGGAGGCTACCTCTATTTGAAGTAACGTTTTTGCTGCAGCTGCACCACTCATTACTGCTAATTGAGCAGATGGCCACGCAACAATTAATCGGGGGTCGTAAGCTTTGCCGCACATGGCGTAATTTCCTGCACCGTAAGAATTTCCAATAATTACCGTAAATTTTGGTACCACAGAATTGGCTTGAGCACTAACCATTTTTGCACCATCTTTAATGATACCTCCATGCTCTGAACGTGAGCCAATCATAAATCCACTCACATCTTGTAAAAATAACAAAGGAATTTTCTTTTGGTTGCAATTCATAATAAAACGAGCAGCTTTATCGGCTGAATCTGAATAAATAACTCCCCCAAATTGCATTTCTCCCTTTTTGTTTTTAACCACTTTTCGTTGGTTAGCAACTATTCCAATCGCCCAACCATCCATTCGAGCATATCCACAAACGATAGATTTACCGTAATCTTCTTTGTATTCGTCAAATTCCGAATTATCCACCAAGCGATTAATAATATCTCTCATCTCGTAATGCTGGTCTCTGGTTTCTGGTAATAAACCAAAAATTTCTTCTGCACTAAATTTTGGTGGTGCTGATTTTATTCTGTTAAATCCAGCTTTATCGTAATCACCAATTTTATCCATAATTCTTTTTATCCGATTTAAGCAATCATGATCATCTTTACACTTATAATCAGTTACACCAGAAATTTCACAATGCGTTGTTGCACCACCTAAAGTTTCGTTGTCAATATCTTCACCAACGGCAGCTTTTACCAAGTAAGAACCTGCTAAAAATATAGAACCTGTTTTGTCAACTATCATTGCTTCATCGCTCATAATTGGTAAGTAGGCTCCACCGGCTACACAGCTTCCCATAATGGCAGCAATTTGTGTAATTCCTAAGGAAGACATGATGGCATTGTTTCTAAAAATTCGACCAAAATGCTCTTTGTCAGGAAAAATTTCATCTTGCATAGGAAGAAAAACACCAGCACTATCAACTAAATAGATGATAGGAAGCTTGTTTTCTAGTGCTATTTCTTGAAACCTTAAATTTTTCTTTCCGGTAATAGGAAACCAAGCACCAGCTTTTACAGTAGCATCGTTAGCAACCACCAAACATTGCTTTCCACTAACATAGCCAATCATTCCAATAACACCGCCAGAAGGGCATCCTCCATAAGATGCGTACATGCCATCTCCAGCAAAAGCACCTATTTCGATTCGATTACTGCCTTTGTCTAGTAAGTAATCTATTCGTTCTCTTGCAGTTAATTTTCCTAAATGGTGATGATTTTCAATTCTTTTTTTCCCTCCTCCTAAATAAACGTCATCGAGTTTACTGTTTAAATCTGCAACTTTTAATTTATTAACATCTTCATTTTTATTAAATGTTAAATCGGATTTTTTCCCCATAAGCTATATTTTCGAAATTCAAAGATAAATAAAAGATGTATAATCTGCACGATGTAAATTCTCCTGTAGTTAAATAAAAGGTCGGAAGTCCGAAGAACGAAGACGGAAGCACTTCTAACTTCGGACTTCCAACCAAAAAAATAATTCGACATTTTATCCAGTTTTCAGTGTAATAACAACTAGTTTTATGAAATTGGTTGATTTTTGCATCTATATTTTAAATATACTTGCATTTCATGTTAAAACATATTGTCTTTTATAGTCTATTTTTTTTGGCTGTCTTTTTAATAAAGGCTCAAGATAACATTGTTATTATTGGAAAAATTACTGATGCATCAACCAGTTTGGCAATAGAAAATGTTCATATAAAATTGCTTCAAAAAAACATCATCACAAAATCAGATGAAAAAGGAAATTACCACATTAGTTTTTACAAAACTAAACTAGTTACTTTAGTTTTCTCTCATACTAGTTATGAAGTAGATTACGAACCTATCAATACTTTAAAAGACACATTAATTTTAGCTATTAAATTGAAAAGAAAAATAATTGAACTCCCTGAATTTACTTCTAATGATAAAAATGCTCCGGTACCAGTATTTAGAAGTGCGAAAATTAGTATTGAAGATTATGAGTTTTACCAAGATAAATTTTTGTTTTTGGTCTATGGCAAACGATTAGATAAAGACAGTGAAATCTATTTGGTGGATGAAAAAGAGAATATTCTCTCTAAACATTTTGTGCCTGGTGAACCAGTTGAACTTTATACTGATTATTTAGGACATATAAATTTAATTTGTAAAACCGCCATTTATAGAGTGGAAGTTCAAAAAGATAAAATTGCCATTTACGAATTACCTATGGATGATTTTAATAAATTAATAAAACCAGTAGTTGACACATTGAAAGGGAGCATTATTTTTTCTGATTTTCTTAAACAGTTTCCTAAATTCAAATATTATGTTTTTAATCCAGTAGATACATCAGTTTCCATCATTAAAGAAGTTATTCATAAAGATATGGATTGGCAATATGGTTTTGAATATTATAACTTGAATAATGCGGATAAACAATTTGCCAAACGGATGGTAAAACGTTTAAAAGGATATGATAAGTTTGATGTAGCTGCTGCTATGACAGGTTTTACAAATAGTTTTTTATACGAGCCTGTTTATGCTCCATTGTTTGTTATTAACGATACCATTCATATTTTTGATCATTATGAAAACAAGATATGGAAGTTTATAAAAGATACCATTGAAGTAGATAGTGTTGCTATTAATTACCATCATCCAGCTAAAAAAAGTGAATGGAAAAATCAATTGATAATGGATGAAATAAATGGTAAAATTTATGGTCTTTTTTTAAGAAATGGATATTATTATTTAAAAGAAATAAATAATATTACTGGAGAAATTGTAGCTGAGAAAAAATTATTTTATCAATATGTTTCTAAGTTAAAAATTAAAGATGGGTTTGTTTATTATACCTATAAACCAGCACAAACACTTCAAAAGAAGTTTTTATACAAAGAAAAAGTGAACTAATTATTAGTTAATTTTTATTTGGAAAATCAACCAAAATAGCTAGCAAAAATCCCCAGAATTTCTCAACTGTTTTAATGTTTACTTTTTCATCAGGAGAGTGTGGATTTTTAATGGTTGGTCCAAATGAAATCATATCTACTTTTGGGTAATTAAGTCCTAATATTCCACATTCCAATCCTGCATGGCAAGCTGCTACTTTTGGAGATTCTTTAAACATCGTTTCGTATTTGGCTTTCATCAAGTCTAAAATTTCTGACTTTGTATTGGGTTCCCAACCAGGGTAAGAGCCTCTGTGTTCCACTTTACAACCCATTAACCTGAAAGCAGCACCAACGGTGTAAGCCACTTCCATTTTACCAGATTCTACTGCACTACGTTGTAAACTTTGCGTAATAAATTTTCCATCTTTTACAATAACTCTAGCTAACGACGATGAAGTTTCTACCAAACCAGCAATGGCTAAACTCATTTTAAAAACCCCATTATGAACGGCTTGTAAAGTGTTGGTTATCTTAGAAGTTTCAGTTAAGGTTGCAGTTTTTGCAGGTAAGTTAGTTGGTTGAATGGTGATTTTTGCATCGGGGTCGGAAATGGATAATTCTTTTAAATTATCATTTTTTCGCTGTTCAAAAGTGTTTAAATAGGCATCATTTTCAATCGTAATAATTGCAACAGCTTCTCTAGGAATTGCATTTCTTAAACTACCTCCGTCAATTTCAGCAATACACAAACCAAATTTTTCAGCATCTACTAAAAACCGATTGATTATTTTATTGGCATTACCTCTTTCCAAAATAATATCCATTCCAGAATGTCCGCCTTTTAAACCTTTTACTTCAATTTTATAAGCTTTACCAGTTGCAGGTTTTTGCTCGTAAGCATATTCGGTGTTGGTATCAATTCCTCCCGCACAACCAATAGAAAATTCATCGTCATCTTCGGTATCTAAATTCAATAAAATTTCGCCATCCAACATTCCTCCTTGCAATCCAAAAGCACCTGTCATGCCAGTTTCTTCATCGATAGTAAATAAGGCTTCGATTGCTGGATGTGGAATATCAGTACTTTCTAACAAACTCATGATGGATGCCACACCAATTCCATTATCTGCTCCTAAAGTCGTTCCATCTGCAGTAACCCAACCATCTTCAATTAACATGTTGATGCCTTGTGTTTCGAAATCAAAATTGGTAGCTGCATTTTTTTGGCAAACCATGTCTAAATGCGATTGAAGAATTACCGTTTTTCTGCCTTCCATACCTACAGTAGCTGGTTTTTTGATAATTACATTACCAATTTCATCAACTATAGTTGGTAGCTGAAGATGTTCTCCAAAATTTTTCATGAACGCAATTACTTTTTGCTCTTTTTTTGATGGACGAGGAACTTCATTTAATGCAATAAAATTTTTCCAAACGTTTTTGGGTGCTAAGTCTTTTATTTCCATGGTTGAATTTTTTTATTGAGAGTTTGCTAAATTACTTGTGCAATTTCAATAAACCAAATATTTAGTGCAAACATTAATAAATGAGAAAGGTGAAATGAAAAAAAACGTGTAAAAAAAACTCAATGTTCTTTGCGGATAAAATTAAACGCCAAGAATTTAAAGAAATCGCAGAGAAAAGAAGAAAAAACTAAAAAAGAATAAGATGAAATGAGAAATGCCTAATGTTAGAATGTTTTAGGAGAGATGAAATATTTTTTACTTCCAATTCCTTGCACAATTTCTTTCCAATCGTTAATTTCTAGTTCAATTTTTACAACACCACAAGTTGGAATGTGGTCAATAAGATCATTGGTTAAATAATTTGATAATAGGGTGATACCAGGATTGTGGCCAATAATAGCAACTTCGTTGTCTTTACTTGGAAGCGAATCAATAAGGAATGTGAGATAATTAAGAGAACACTGGTAAATAGAAAAATCAAAAATGGTATTTGCCTGCAAACAATTTGTTTGGTTAACAATTATTTCTAATGTTTGTAAAGCTCTTTGTGCTGTACTACAAAGTAGTAATTCTGGATTAAAATGAAGTTCTTTTAATTGATTACCTATTAAAAGAGCATCATCCATGCCTTTTTGGTTTAAAATACGATCAAAATCAGCTAAATTAGGGTTATCCCTATCTGATTTAGCGTGACGTATTAGATAAATAATCTTCATTTTTAGACGAAACTACAAAAAACTTCGATAAATATTTTTTGTTATCGATAAAAGTAATATATTTGTAGATGAATTTCAAAAATTAATCGATATGATAATTTTATTCATTTTGTTAATGGCGATTTTAGTGGTTATTCTTTTTTTGAGAGGTGAAGGAGGTAGTTATGGAAAAGGAAATGCTACAAGAATTAGAAATAAAGAAAGAAGTTTTGACTTTTCAGATAAAAACTTTTTTATTTAAAAATGTAGTCCCAATACCTTAGATAAGTTTTATGTTAAGAAAAAAGCCCTTGAAGAAACGTCTTCAAGGGCTTTTACTTTCTAAACTAACTAACTATAAACGAGATTACTTATTTACTCTTATTAAAATTAAATTTAATTGCTCCATTTCTATTAACAATTCAAAGTAAGCATTCATTTGACCTGCTAACATTACTTTTTTTGCTTTAGCTTTTAATTCTAAATATCTTTTTCTTAATTCTAACATAACTTTAAATTTTGTTTCTTCACTTTCAATTTACGTGCCAATTTTAATTTAATTGTTATTGATTTGTTAAATAAAGTTAAATGCAACAATTTTAGTGTTTGGTAAATTAGAATTTGTATCTTTACGTTATCAAATGAAAAAGAAACTACTCTATATTTTACTTTCTAGTATTGGTTCAACTTCCATTGTTTGCGGACAGGCTAATGAAAATAAAGGAGATGATTACGTGATTGCTGGAGATGATTATGTTATTCCTTTCGATTCTTTAAAAGCAAAAGATAAAATTCATTATGGTTTTACGATGGGTGCTGGATTTGGCAGTTCTAGTTCTTTTGGAAACTATTTTCAGACCTACTATAAGCCTACTATTAGTTTTGATGTTACGCCTCGATTTTCTATCAACACAGGAATAGCTTATGTGAACAGTGCAGTTCATAATTTACCTGTTTTATCAGATTATAACTACCAGTTATTTTCTGGTAACATTTCGCAATATTATGCTTTTGTTGGTGCACAATATCAACTCACTGATAAATTGTCAGTTGGCGGTTCAATATTTTATGATGCTTCTAATTATAGTGCTTTTGATGGAACAAGTTTAGGAAAACCTGTTGGTTTAGCTGATTTAGGTTATTCTGCCAATTTCCAATATAAAGTTAGAGATGGTTTGTACATTGAAGGAGAAATCAGGATTAATGATAAGAATCCTTACCAACAAAATTCTAGCTTTTTTTCTAATGGCTTTATGGGAGCAGAGCATACCTTTTTTGGAAGATAACCTTATTCCACTTCTCAATTTTCAAATAGCTTTAATTTTATTAGAAATACTCACTATAATTAGTCTTAATTTTGCGATAAAGTAAAATAAAAATGCTAATCGTACTTTCTCCAGCTAAAAAATTAAATTTAATCAACAAGAATTTTTCTAAAAGTTCAACACCTAAGTTTATTAATGAGGATGAAACGCTAATCAATACTTTACGAAAATATAAGCCAACAAAATTGAGTCAATTAATGAATATTAGCCCTGCTTTAGCAAATTTGAATTATGAAAGGTACTTGAATTGGAATGTTGAGCATTCAATTTCAACTTCTAAAACTGCTGTTTTTGTTTTTGATGGAGAAGCTTATGCAGGGTTAAACGCATTTTCCTTTTCTAAAAAAGAGTTGGAATATGCTCAAGAACATTTAAGAATTTTATCAGGACTTTATGGCATTTTAAAACCTTTAGATTTAATACACGCTTACCGTTTAGAAATGGGAACAAAATTGAAAGTACTTGCCCGTACCCCAGCCCGACAAAGCCATTCTGGCGGGGAAAGGGCACGTTCTGGCGGGGGAAGTAAAAAAAATTTATATGACTTTTGGGGCGATAAAATTGGTAATGAAGTGAATGATATTTTAAAAAATCAAAAAGAAAAAGTGCTGGTAAATTTGGCTTCCAGCGAATATTTTAAAGTTATTAATACCAAAAAAATACATGGAGAAATTGTAACTCCAATTTTTAAAGATTTTAATAATGGACACTACAAAGTGGTGATGGTTTATGCAAAAAAAGCTAGAGGAATGATGGCTGCCTACATTTTAAAAAATAAAATTGAATCAATAGAAGATATAAAAGGTTTTGATGATTCTGGATATTGTTACAATGCTGACGCATCTACCAAAAATGAAATGGTTTTTTTAAGAGGATAATTTGAAATGTGAAAGGGACGGGTGAAAGTGAAATGTGTAAATATGAAAGTGAAAGTCGGAAGACAGAAGTCGGAAGATCGAAGTCGGAAGACCGAAGTCGGAAGACCGAAGAAAAATCAAATAACTAATGACTAACTCCAATTCGTAAATCGTAAATCCAAAATCGTAATTTTTTAACATAATAACAAAAAAATAAATGGAAGAAATTGGTCAAATATTAGAACTAGAAGCTTTAAAGGTTACTCCTCAGGGAGTTTATTTAATTACGAAAGATGATAAAGAAATTTTATTGCCCAATAAATATGTTCCAGCCGATTTGGAGATGGGAGATAAGATTGAAGTATTTATTTATACCGATTCGGAAGATAGACCAATTGCAACAACTCTTGAACCTAAAATTAAATTAAATGAATGTGCTTTTCTAAAAGCGGTGGATGTCAACAACTATGGAGCATTTTTCGATTGGGGAGTAGAAAAAGATTTGTTGGTTCCTTTTTCAGAACAATTTACAAAAATTGTAGCAGGAAAAAAGTACTTAATTTATATGTACAAAGATGCATTAACCAACCGTATGGTAGGAACAACCAAGTTTGGAAAATTTATTAGAGAGAATAAAGTAGAAATTGAACCTGGTGACGAAGTTAATTTATTGGTAAGTGATGAAACAGAAATTGGGTTCAAAGTGATTGTCAACAACAAACATTATGGCATGTTGTATAAAAATGAAATTTTTAGAGAAATACACGTTGGCGACCAACTAAAAGGATATTTACAACGAGTTCGGGCAGATAATAAAATGGATATTACTTTAAATAGTGCGAACTTATCAGAAGTAGAAGTATTGGCGAATAAAATTTACGAACGCTTATTAAAAGAAAAAGGAAAACTTAATTTTTCTGATAAAAGTGCTCCAGAAGTTATTTATTCGGAATTTCAAGTAAGCAAAAAAGCTTTTCGACGAGCAATTGGTTTATTGTATAGCGAACGAAAAATAACAATTACTCCAGAAAGTATTGAAATGGTGAAGTAAAATTTGTTAGCTAATTCAACTAACATTTAAGTTATATTTATAGGCTGTTGAGGAACTAATTCTTGTTGCTCTTTTAAATCATTTTAATTACTACATATCTAATTAATAATTACCTTCACAAAATGCTTCAAGAAAAAGCGTTAGCCATATTAAAATCGGGCAAAAATGTATTCCTTACTGGTTCTGCAGGAACTGGAAAAACCTTTGTACTCAACGAATACATTGCTTATTTAAAAGAAAGAAAAGTGACTGTTGCTGTTACTGCTTCTACAGGTATTGCTGCAACTCACATGAACGGAATGACTATCCATTCTTGGGCTGGAATAGGAGTAAAGGAACAGCTTACATCAGGCAACTTGGTAAGCATGAAATCAAAAAAATACCTCAGAGAACACTTAGAAAAAGTAAAAGTGTTGATTATAGATTAGATTTCGATGTTGCACAAAAATCAGCTCAATTTAGTTGACGAGGTGTTGCAGTATTTTAAAGAAAATACTGCTGCTTTTGGAGGAATACAAGTGGTGCTGAGTGGCGATTTTTTTCAATTGCCACCAATTGGTAATCAAGGAGAAACCAGTAAAGAAAAATTTTCTTTTATGTCGGAAGCTTGGTTAAGAGCCAAATTGATGGTGTGTTATTTAACAGAGCAATACCGACAAAGTGACAATGACTTAAACCTAATATTAAACGAAATCCGACAAGGTGGTATTTCGGAAAAGAGTTACCAACAACTTAAAAAAACCATGCAAAATAAGTTGCTGAATGAAAAAGAACCTACCAGATTATATACTCACAATTACGATGTAGATACTATTAATACTGAATATTTAGCAACATTAGCTAGTAAATCAAAAAAATACAAAGCCGAAACCAAAGGAAATATAAAATTAATTGAAACACTTAAAAATTCTGTTTTGGCGAGTGAACATCTAGAATTAAAAATAGGAGCCAAGGTGATGTTTGTGAAAAATAATGTCGAAAAAGGATACGTCAACGGTTCTTTAGGAAGGGTGTTGGGTTTTAATGACGAGGGTTTACCTTCTGTAAAATTACATAACGGTAAAATAGTAGCTACCGAACAGGAAAGTTGGACTATTATAGATGACAATGGAAAAACTTTAGCCAGTTACAAGCAAGTCCCATTACGATTAGCATGGGCGATAACCATTCATAAATGTCAAGGAATGACCTTAGATGAGGCTGAAATAGATTTGTCGAAAACATTTGAAAATGGACAAGGTTATGTTGCACTTTCTCGATTAAAGCGATTAGAAAATTTGCAATTGATTGGCTTAAACGAAATGGCTTTACAAGTGGATACATTGGCACAGAAAGCTGACAAGCGATTTCAAGAATTATCAAATGATGCGGATAATGCTTTTAAATTGGATGAATTGGAACTACTTGCAAAAACATTTATTCGGGATAATGGTGGTTTAATTGAACCCAAAGAAATTACCAAACATAAAAATAAATTAAAGGAGAAAGCCGAAGGAAAACTTTCTACTTATGCAGTAACCTTGATGCATTTAAAACAGAGAGTATCATTGGCTGAAATTGCTGATGCAAGAGGGCTTTCAGTAGGCACAATTGCCGGACATTTAATTAAAATTAGAAAAGACTTTCCTGAGGAGGATTTGAATTATTATCAACCAAAAAATTCTCTCCTAAAAAAAGTAAAAGAGGTTTACGACCAGCAACCGAAAGGTGCACCTGTAAGTTTAAGTGCTATATTCTCAAAGCTTGGTGGAACAGTAAGTTACGATGATATTAAGTTGGCGGTTGCTTTTTTGTAATTACTTTATGCCATTCCTTATCTGGCCTCTTCTCTTCCAAAAATAAAAAATTCTATTTCAAGCATTTGCTTGGAATACCAACAAAAAATATATATACCCAATATTGCTATTAAAAATCTAATTGGTAAAACAATTATCGAACGATTAATTTCGGTTAATTTGTTCCAAGCAAATGCTTGAAACAGAAAAATAGTTATACTTGGACGAGAAGGTGGATATAATATTTATACTAATATCCTGTCTAATCCAAATTTAAAGGGTGTTTTTTTTGCTAAATATATTTTATTTATTCCTTTCTGTCTTCCAATTTCTATAAGTTCTTCCTTTGTTTTTTTTGAAGAAGCACATCCAATAGTCATCTCTTCAATAAAATAATCAGGGTAATTTACTATTCTGTCTTTTTCACTAAATTCTGAAGGGAAAATTGTCTTAAAGAGTCGAATTTCTTTTTCATATACCCAATCCTTATGTTTCGTAAATACTTCCTTAATCATTGCATTCGCCATATCAATATCAGAACGATAATGTTCCATTGGGTTTATTTCTGGAAAATTTAAATCATAAACAATATCTCCAATATTTAAGTTATGATCATATTTAGATAATTTTTCATAATTAAAACCGACAACAAAACCCTGATGAAAATTAGCATAATGTGACCACATTAAAATACTATCCCAAACTCTTGAGAGACAATATATACCATAATGCTTGTCTTGAGATTTATACCTATTCACATCAAATCCTTTTTGGAGATTATCACGATTATTTAATAATTTGTTCCAAATGTGATTTCTGATTTCTTCTTCGGTTCCTTTCCCGTTCTTTATGCTTTCTTTAATCATAATTTCCACCCATTCTTTTTCTTCCTTCTTTGATAATAAATTATAATTAGGTGTTATTCTACAATCAAATGGGTCATTGAATTGACTAGGTTTAGCAAAATATATTTCATTATGTGTTAAAGTTCTTTTATTATAATCATTATTCCAGTCTTGGTATTTATAAATAGTAGTATTTGCTTTCATAATGAGTAAAATTGACTTACTGTATACTCTCCAAAACAATCTCCCCAGCTGCTCTAATTTCTTTTTCAGTAATAGAGAGTGGTGGAGAAAGTCGAAATGCAGTAGGAGTAGACAAGAACCAAAAACCGATTAAACCTTTATCCAAACATTTCTCTACCACTTGTTTTACTTTTTCAAAAGAGCCTAATTCAATCGCTAAAAATAAACCTATTCGTCTTATTTCTAAAACTTGATTACTTTGAGATAAAATGTCTTCTAAAAGTTGTCCTTTATTATCAGCTTCAGCAATCCAGTTTTCTTGTTTTAATACATTAATACACGCATTTGCCGCAGCACAATTTACTGGATGTCCACCAAAAGTGGTAATGTGTCCTAACATCGGATGATGTGTTAACGTGTGCATGATGTCGTAAGAAGAAATAAATGCACCGATAGACATTCCGCCACCTAAAGCTTTACCCAACGTTAAAATATCAGGAACGACGTGGTAATGCTCAAAGGCAAACATTTTCCCTGTTCTTCCCATTCCCACTTGCACTTCATCAAAAATAAGTAGTGCTCCAGTTTGGGTACATTTTTCTCTTAATGCAGTAATAAATTTTGGAGTAGGTTTAATTAAACCAGCATCACCTTGAATAGTTTCTATAATAACACAAGCAGTTTTTTCGGTAATTAGCGTTAAGGTTTTAATGTTGTTAAACTCAATAAATTGAACATTGGGCAACAAAGGTTTAAAACTGGATTGTTTTTCGTCATTACCTGTAACACTCAACGAACCGTGTGTGCTTCCGTGGTAAGAATTTTTACAGGAAATCAATTCTTTCCTGCCAGTATAACGTTTTGCCAATTTTATAGCCGCTTCATTCGCTTCAGTTCCAGAATTAACAATGTAAGAACAACTCAAACTTTTGGGTAGGATGGAAGCAAGGTTTTCTGCTAAAGCCAATTCCGAATCTTGTAAATATTCGCCATACACCATCACGTGTAAGTGTTTATCCAATTGCTCTTTGATGGCTTTAATTATAGCAGGGTGTCGATGTCCGATATTATTCACAGCAACACCGGCAATCATATCCATATATTTTTTTCCATTTTTATCCCAAATGTAAATTCCTTCGGCTTTCTCTACATCAATTAAATAGGGATTCTCGTTAGTTTGAGCCTGTAATTTTAAAAAGGTATTTATTCTGTTACTCATTTTATTTTTTACTGTTATTTGTCATACTGAGTTTATCGAAGTATGGACAAAGTATTGAGACCCATTCGACAAGCTCAGGGTGACAATACTTATAAATTATCAAATCTTCTCTACACTCCAAGCTTCTGCTTTTTCAGAAAAAAGGACTTTTGTGCTATTCCAAACGGCATTAAACAAATCCGAATTTCTGTAGTTGTTTAAATGTTCTTCTGATTTCCAAGTGCTATAAGTAAAAAAGATGTTTGAATTATCTTTATCGTTTAATAACTCCAGTGCTTCAACACCTTCA
Organism: uncultured Vicingus sp.; assembly: GCA_964360245.1. Taxonomy (GTDB): domain Bacteria; phylum Bacteroidota; class Bacteroidia; order Flavobacteriales_E; family Vicingaceae. Next base: position 18,451 of record CAYHWX010000020.1, on the reverse strand, counting down.
AAGTTTCTAATTTGGTTTTTGTTTTGATGAAAGATTTTTAGAAATTCTAGCACTTTATCTTCCTTAAAAGTCATTTTAACAATTCTAATCATAAAATTCTATTCTTATGGTATCACCTTGATTGATGCCAAATAACTTACTGGCGTTTGCTTTGTTGATGGCTATTTCTATATATCCTGTAGAGCTAAACAGAGCAACTCTTTCACCTTCTACAACAGCAGAATAGGATTTGCTAATTTGGTTAATTTCATATTCAGCTTTTCGAAACAAAATAGAAAAAGATCTTCCCTTACCATGTTCTTTATACATCGGTTCAGTTATATTGGTAATAATATTTCCATAATGATCGATATAAATTGCCATACCTTTTAAGATATTGTTTTCAAAAATTGGGCTAAACATTGTTCTAACCGTCAGTTCTTTTTTAATATTTCCAATGTCTTCAAGTTTTCCACCTTTTGCAAGATGGCAAGCTGCTTTTACAAAAACATCTTTAGTAGGAAAAGCAATAAGGTTGACATCTTGCGTTAATGTTAAATCAACTATTTTTTCGGGTTGATGATTAAATAAGAGAGAAAAGATGCCATTATCAGCACCAATAAAATAATGACCGTTTTCGTAAATTGCCACATGAGGAGTTTCCATAGTTGATTCAGAATTAACCCCAACAATATGAATACTTCCAACTGGAAAATCGAGATAACAATGTTTAAGAACAAAGGCTGTTTTTTGAAAATCAAATAAAGGAATTTCGTGTGTGATGTCAACAATTGTAGCTTCTGGCAACTCTTTTAATATAGCACCTTTTACAGATGCCACATAATTATCTTTTAATCCTAAATCGGTTGTTAAAGTAATAATTGCCATTTAAAAGTTTTTAACTTTTTATGATTTTAAAAGTTAATAAATTAATACCTGCTTATCTTTATTCTTGTAATAATAATGAAGACATTAGCAGATAAAATTCATCTTTTCAAAGATATAATTAAAAAGTAAATAGTTGAGCGAAAAATTAATAGAAATCTCGGAGATTAATCCTGTAGAACTTTATGGAATAAATGAAAATAAATTAAGAGTTATAAAAAGCTATTTTCCAAAACTAAAAGTTATTGCAAGGGGAGATGTGCTAAAAGCAATAGGGGATGACAGTGAAATACTATTGTTTGAGCAAAAAATTGCATTATTAATTGAACATTTATTAAAGTATAAACAATTAACCGAAAATAACATTGAACGATTAATGGACGAAGATTCATCAACTGGGAGTAGCGGAACACTTCAGCACGATGATGAAACCATTGTTTTTGGAAATGGCGGATTAATTGTGAAAGCAAAAACAGCTAATCAACGTAAGTTGGTAAAAGAAATTGAAAAAAATGATTTAGTTTTTGCTGTTGGTCCTGCTGGTACTGGAAAAACATATACTGCTGTTGCATTAGCTGTAAAAGCACTTAAAAACAAAGAGCTTAAACGGATAATTTTAACAAGACCTGCTGTAGAATCGGGAGAAAATTTAGGGTTTTTACCTGGAGATTTAAAAGAAAAGTTAGACCCTTACATGCAGCCTTTGTATGATGCGTTAAGAGACATGATTCCTGCAGAAAAGTTAGCAGAAATGCTAGAAAATGGAACTATTCAAATTGCCCCTTTGGCTTTTATGAGAGGCAGAACTTTAGACAAATGTTTTGTAATTTTAGATGAAGCTCAAAATGCAACTGAAAGTCAATTTAAAATGTTTTTAACCAGAATGGGGAAAACGGCAAAGTTTATCATTACAGGTGATGATACTCAAATTGATTTACCTAAAAAACAACCATCAGGGCTAATACAGGCATTAAAGGTTTTGAAAGGAATTGATGAAATTAGCATGGTGTTTTTTGATGAAAAAGACGTTATTCGACATCAATTAGTAAAAGATATTATTATGGCTTATAAAAAAGTTGAAGAATAATTTCGACAGTTTCTTAATAGGTAAATCAGCTAAGAATATATACATTTGTTTCCATACAAAAATTTTAAAGCATGAGTTTTAAAACCATAAAAACAGACCGCTATACGTTAATTCAATTTAGCACAGATAAATTGGATGCAATCGTATCGCCTGATTTAAAAGCCGAATTAGTGTTTATTAACAAACAAGGTGAAAAAAATATTTTAGTTGATTTAGGGAGCGTAAAATATTGCGACTCATCAGGATTAAGTGCTTTATTAATTGGAAATAGAATTTGTAATGAAGCAAATGGATGTTTTATTTTAAGTTCACTTCAACCAACGGTAAAAAAATTAATTATCATTTCTCAACTCGATACCATTTTAAAAATTAAAACAACACCTAAAGAAGCCATTGATTCCCTTTCTACAGATGAATTAGAGTCTTAATATTGAGATGACTAATTTTAGTGTCTTAATATTAGGAAATGCTTCTGCTGCACCAACACTGACAAGAAGTAATACTTCCCAACTGGTTAACATTAATGAACAATATTTTTTAATTGATTGTGGCGAAGGCACTCAAACAAAGTTAAGGGAGCATAAAATTAAACTTCAACGTTTAGACCACATCTTTATTAGCCATCTTCATGGCGACCATTATTTAGGTTTGATGGGTTTAATTCAAACTATGAATTTGTTAGGCAGAACTTCCACTTTGTTTATCTACTGTCCAGCAAATATTGAAGAGATTATAAGTGTCCATTTAAAATTTTCGGAGAGTGCATTAAAGTTTCCTATTCAATATCAAATGGTAAATTTTAAAAAATCAGAAATAATTTTTGAGAACGATAAAGTGGTTGTTTCTTCCATACCATTAAAGCACAGAATACCCTGTTCTGGTTTTTTATTTAAAGAAAAACAAAAGCCAAGAAGAATTAATTCAACAGCAATTAAACAATATAATGTTCCTAAACACCAAATTTTTAAGCTAAAATTGGGCGAAGATTATACCGATGAAGAAGGAAAAATAGTTAAAAATAATGTGCTGACTTACGATTCTTTGCCCTCTTTTTCTTACGCTTTTTGTTCAGATACCAAGTATGAAGAGCAAATAATTGATGTAATTAAGGGCGTAACGTTGCTTTATCATGAAGCTACATTTAGCGATGAACACAGCGACAGAGCGATAAAAACATTTCATTCTACAGCAAAACAAGCAGCTTTAATTGCCCATAAATCTAACGCTAAAAGTCTGATTATCGGACACTTCTCTAATAGGTACCCAGATTTGAATGTACTTTTGGAAGAAGCAAAAGAAATTTTTAAAAATACAGAATTAGCTACTCAAGGAAATGAATTTAAAATCACTGAAGTCCAATGACAACAATGTTAATAGCTTGTTAATAACTAAATAACAGACTTTCACCTATCTTTTTTTATTGTGCTATATTTGGTTATATAAAATAATTAATAATAATCTAAAAAATTAAAAGTTATGAACAAAGGAGAATTAGTTGATGCAATCGCAAAAGATGCAGGATTATCTAAAGTTGACGCTGGAAAAGCATTAAATGCTTTCGTGTCTAACGTATCAGGAACATTAAAAAAAGGAAAAGCTGTACAATTAATTGGGTTTGGAACATTCTCAATTTCTAAAAGAGCTGCTAGAACTGGTAGAAATCCTCAAACTGGAGCTGCAATTAAAATTGCTGCTAAAAAAGTAGCAAAATTTAAAGCAGGAAAAGCTTTAGCTGATACCGTAAAATAATTTAATGATAATGTTTGCTGTTAGCAGACTGATGCATATAATTAAATTTACAATAAAACCGAAGAACTACTGTTCTTCGGTTTTTTTATTTTCTAAAATAATGGGTTAGGAGAAATTATTGCTAGTTATGTAACTTTTAATGTCGAACTTCGTTTAGAAAACTATCCTTAAGTTGGGAAAAATTATGAAATATTTTACAACAATAGTTATTGCCTTTTTTTTTCTTTCTAATATAGCCTTTAGTCAAGTTAATTTTACTGGTTATTTGGTTGATAAAGAAAACAAAAAAATGAAAGATGTTGTTATCAATCTTTATAAAGGTAACGAACAAATATCTTCAATTAAATGGTCAAATAAATTTGACTATGATTTGGCTTTGGAAACTTATTACACGATAGAGCTAGTAAAAGAGGGGTTTGTTCCTAAAAAAATTGCAGTCTCTACTTTTCAAGGTGACAAAGGAGCAGAGCCTTTTCTATTTGTGATGGAATTGGTAGCAGAAAAAGATGCAGTAAAAGATGTAGATTCAGATTTTCCTTCGGCACTTATAGAATATAAAAAAGATGAAGGAAGTTTCGATTTTGACGAAGATTATGCTAAAAACCTAAAAAAAGCACAAAAAGAAGCCATTTTAAATGAAAAAAAAGATGAAAAATGATTAAAATCCTGATTTTTTCATAAACATCCTTACCTTTTCATATTCTGGCGAATATTTTCTATAAAATTCTAGTTTATCACCATACATTTCTTCTCTATTTACATTTTCAGTTACAAAAGATTTAAAATTTTCGGTTGTTACAGAATCTACCTTAAAGTTTTTATCTACAAAATCAGCATCAATAAATTGAATGTAAAACTCATTTTTGCCTGTCCACCCATATTTACAATATAAGTATTTACTTTCTGGGTTTTCAATATTTAAAATATCGTACTCACCAATTTCTGTAGAAAACACTCTATAATTGTATTTTTGTTCAAACTTGTTATTTTCCCCATATTGATTGTGTGAAACATTAAAAACTGATTTAACAGCTTTTTCAATTAACAACTCTTCTCTTCCTCCTTTTTCATGAAATGAAACCCATTCTCCAATCAATTTTTTATCAACACTAAGAGATTCTTCGTAAGAGCTTAATTCTACAGTTCCTTCATAAGGGCATGCCATTAAAAATAAACTAATAGTTATGAGTGATAAGTATAGTAGTTTTTTAATAGTATCTATTTTTACACTTCACTAATTCTCTCCCTAAGTAGATGAGAATTATTTCCTACAGTGATACAAAGGTAATTATTTCGTAATAAAACTTAAATTTTCACCAGGTTTAATCACCTCAATCCATTTACCAGGGTTTCGTGCATTAATTTTATTATCATACATTGCTTCACAATAAACAGTTGGTAAATAAAATTTACCTAAATAAGCTGCATTCAATAGGATACGATATGTCTTTGTTTTTCCCTGCTCAATGTTAAAATAAGTGTAAACCCTATCATCTCTAATGTTTTCATAAGTTGGAACATCGGCAGAATGGATATTGGTAAAGCCATCCATTCTGGAGTTATGAATTTCCCATCCTGATGGGAAAATCTGAGTTAACGCCATTTCTTGATAATTTCCTAATATTCCAGGGTTTGTTATTTTTACTTCTGCCATAAAATCTGTTCCTTGATCTAATTGAGTTACATCAATTTCGTTGCCTTTCATGTCTAAATAGGTAATGCTCATGTTTAAGTTATTAGCAGCAGATGTTTGATCACCAATTTCTGGAACTCCTTCCAAAGTAACTCTCGCATAAATAATGCCTTTCCCATTATTTTTAACATTCACTTTACCGTCAGATTTTCCAGCTAACTTCATGTCAATTTGAGACACAGGTTTAAGTGTAGCAGCTTCTACGTTTTCTTTCCCTATATTATAGGTGAATTTTAACTCTTTTGAGGTTCCATTATCACCAGCAAATTTAGACATAGCAATTAAACAGTAAGCGGTAGATTGTGTGCTCATCCAACGATTACTACTTAATGAACCTGAAACTTTTTTCATCACTCCAATCGCTTTAGAACGTTGTTTCATTAAACTCATGGTTTCTAAAATCATGGCTTCATCTCTATCTCCAGATCCATAACTGTAGGATAATTCAGCATAATCTTTGACTGTGGTTGTTAGTTTATTGGTTAGTTTAACAGCTATTTCTGGTTGTCCTGCCAACACATAAGCAGCAGCTAAACGCCATTTGGCTTGAACAGATAAACCTGTTTTTTCTCTTAACCGATTCATCTCTCCCAACTGAGGATTGTTGGCTAAAGCCAACGTGTATAATCGGTAAGCCTGCGTTAAATCTTGATTTTCATAATAATATTTATTATTAATAGATTTAGGTGACCACTCCCGAGCAATTTTTTTCTGGTAGTTAATCCAATTTGATTTAAAACCAATAGGAATTTTATAACCTTTTGCTTCTGCCTCTAACATAAAATGCCCTGCATAACTTGTTCCCCAATCATCTGGCTCGGTAGCATTTGGCCAATAACCCAAACCACCATTTGACAATTGGAATGATTTTAAACGATTGATAGCAGCTTTTACATTGGTGTTTATTTTCGTTTTCATTTTTTCATCAACTTCCATTACAGTACTTAAAAAAAGTTGAGGAAAGGCTGCAGAAGTTGTTTGTTCTACACATCCATGTGGGTATTGTAATAAATATTGTAACCGTCTGCCAAAATCAATAGGAGGGATGTTTGAAATTTCTAGTGTTCCTTTGTTGGTGCCTATCATTCCAATTGGAGAATAAGCTGCATTCCACGATTGTCCAGGTTCTATTACTGCATCGTAATAATCAACAACAGGAGGATTAGGAACTCTCACCTCAATTTCTATATCGTATGCTGCTTTTTCTTTCCCACTTTTTACAATGACATGGACTTTACCCACACCCAATTTTTTTGCCACTTCTAAATCAAAGTTGATCACTTGGTCGCCAATTTCATCAAATACTATTGATTTTGTTGAACTTCCGGTAAAAAAATTATTGGTTTTAACTTCTATGGTTACATTTTTTACATGTTTTTCCATTGCAAAAACAGTAACTGGAAGTTTAACAGATTCGCCAGGACCAACAACCCGAGGTAAAGTTGCCAAAACCATTAATGGTTTTCGAACTGGGGTTGTTTTTTCTGCCCATCCATAAGCTTCATCTTGCCCTGCAATAATCATGGTTCGAACAGAACCAACATATCTCGGCATTTTTATTAGGTGAGATTTACTAGCACCCTTTCCTAACTCAAATGGACCAATAAATTTAACCATGGGTTTAAAACGATTGGCTTTATTTCCTTTAGCTCCTTCAACTTCTCCATCACCACCGATTGAGAATAATTGAGCAATTTTTCCACCATAAGCTCCTATCACAAAATCATACATATCCCAAGTTTTTACTCCAAGTGCTTCTCTTGCATAAAAACTTTGCCATGGGTCTGGTGTTTTAAAACGAGTTAAATCCAATAGTCCTTCATCTACAATTGCAATGGTGTAGGTCATCGCTTTTCCATCTTTTTCTTTTACCTGAATGGTAAAGTTCTCTTCGGGGGCTAAAATTTTTGGCATGTTAAGTACAGGCTGAATTTTAGTATTTGGATTTTCAACCAGTATTGGAATTACACCATAAAGTCTTATTGGTAAGTCATTGGAAGTATATAAATGAGGCTGAATTAAGGTGATGTTGATGTAAACATTAGGTGTCATTTCTTCAGTCACCTTAAAGTCAAAATTGGTTTCATTTTTTTCAGTTTTTACCCAATAAGCTTGAATGATTTTAGAACCAGATTCTATGCTCACTAACGCTCTTCCGTCTTTAGCAGAAGGGAAGTTAACTTTTACTTTTTCACCAACATTGTATGCTTTTTTATCCGAACTAAAACTTAACATAGAAGCTCCACCAGGGTTTTCTTTTTGAGCTCGACCTGCCCATCCTGGCCAATCTAAATAAACAGCTTTTCCTGTTGCATGCCCACTTACAGGGTCAACAACTCGAACTAAATATCTTCCCCATTCTGGATAATCTACTCTAAAGATAAATTTACCAAGTCCATTTTTAGTGTTTACTACTTTTTTTATGATGGGTTGATGGTAAGAATTACCCACATAATCAGCTAAATTATCTTCACCCGAACTCCACCACCAGCGCCATTCTACTTTGTAAACTTCAACTTCTAAACCAGTTCGTGAAATTGGCAGCCCATCTTCATTAACAGTAACTATATTAACGGTTTGATTGGTGTCGGTTAACAACATTCCTCTAGCTTTATCTCCACTTGGAAGTTTTATCCCTACATAAGATTCGTAAGGAGAATAAGGGATTGAAAAACGATCGATACTAAAGTCACCACTTTCTTCAAAAACTCGAACAACAAAATTGGCTTTTAGCATACCTGGTGCTTCATCTGAGATGTTTAAATTAACTTTTACTGAAGCATTTCCGTCATTGTCAATTTTTTCATCAAAAACGGTTATTTCTTCCGATTCAAAGTTTCTTGCGGGGTCATCAAAATAATAATCGGGATACTTATTAAAAGTGGTATTGGTTTGAGATAAAGTAGCGGTAATGTTTGCTTTTAAATTTCTTGCTTTTGCACCGTGTAGCCACTTAACATTTAGGTTTCCTGCTACATCACTATTGGCGATGGTTAATTTATCGACACCGAAATCGATGTTGATTTTTAAACGATTAGGTTTAATGGTTTCTATTTTAATGGATTTCTGAAAAGTTGCTCCACCAACTTTAACAATTGCAGACCAATTTCCAGTTGGTGCATCGGTATCAGTAAAAGTAGAAAAATTATAAAATCCATTTAAACCATTTGTTTTAACAGTCTTTGTAGCTAACTGTCCTTGAGGATTATACAGTTCGAAAGAAACTGGATGGTTTTTAGGCAATAATTGATCTTCATCTTCTAAAATAAACATCACATATAGCGAATCTCCTGGTCTCCAAACTCCTCTTTCGGCATACATAAACCCTTTAATTCCTTTTTGTATCACTTCACCTTGCACATCAAATTTACTTAGGGATAGTGAAGAGCCGTCATCTAATCTTAAATAACCTTTTTGAGCTCCTTTTTTGGCAAGCAATATAAACGGTTTTTTATCTAATTTTAAATTAGCTAAACCTTGGTTATCTGTTTGGATGGTTCCAATTAACTGTTGTTGAAAGTTATAAATTTCTAAGGTAACACCAGAAATAGGATTAGTAGTTCTTAAGTCTGTAACTGCAAATGTCATATTGTTGTTACCACCTGATTTTGCAATAATTCCTAAATCGGATGCCAATACATTTCTACTTACATTTCTTCGTTTACCATAATATGATTTAGTACAAGGATCATCACGGTCTTGGTAATCATAACCATAATCATCGTAATAGTAATAATCCTCGTAATAATAGTCATCATAATAATCCCAATTGCTATTTTCGGCTTCTTCCTCTTCCTCATCCCAATTTTCTTCCATCGATTCCATTTCATTATCGCTAACTTGATCTCCTTCGCAAGGATATAAAGAGAATGCTTGAGTAAAACTTAACTCTATTTTGTAAATGGCACCTGGTTCAGCTGCAATTAACTTAGAAAGGTCGAGTGAAAATGTATTCCATTTCCCATAATCGATAGGTGATTTTGAGGTTAACGGAATTGTTTCTTGGTGCACTAATCTTCCAACTCTCTTTAGCTGCCTATCTCCATCCAATTGGTTAACTTGTAAAAATTGCATTACATTGTTTTCATAGATTTTAATAATACGAACGTTAACAGCTTTTAAATTTACCGCTTCAAAAGGGAATATTAATCCATCAGTACTTGGCAAAATAACTCCTTTATCAACTAATCGAACGGCTGGTTTTATATCCTCAAAAACAACATCTAGTTGTGTTCCTTTTTTCATTTTATAATTTAAAATGTTTTGGATTCCAGTCTCGATAAATAATTTTCGAGTTCCGTTTTGACGAACTGTTGGATAAACTTTTACCTGATTATTTTCAATAATATAATTTAAAGTGTTATTGTTTTCTAATCGAATTAACCCATTTAAATTTTGAGTTTCATTTAATGGGTCAGAAAATTCTACTAATATATATTGCTCAGGTTCTTGAATCACTTCAACATTTAACACTTTAAAATCGCTTAAAGAAGGAATTTCTACAACTTGTTCACCTTTAGAATCTTCAATATTGATAGCTGCTCCATTCCATTTCACAACAACTTCTTCTGCAGCTTCTTTTCTAACTACCTTTTCTATTTGAAAATGATGTATTTTTCGGTCAGTTTCGTGTTCCCAACTAATTTTTAAGGATTTTCCATCTTGTTCAGCCGAAAGCACTTTTTCAATTTCTTCATTACTAATTACATCTGCTGTACGAATGATTCCAGGTAACTTATTTAATTGAAGTTTTGTTTTTTCATACGTTTGGTAGGTTTGAACATCCACAGAAAAAGCTTGTTGTATGGTTTGAAATTGAAATTTAAAGACTGCTAAGTCTTTGGGTAAGTTGTCTATTAATTTATTGAGTTCAAATTTAGCAACATAAACATTGCCAGAGGGCATTTTGACTTTAGGTTGGAATTCGATGGTGCGTTCATCAATCCAATAAGCATTTCCCTCCATACTTGGAGAAAAATTGAAAATATTTTTATCAATAGGTTCACCGCTGTCATTAAAATAAACGTTGTTTTCCATTAAGCGAATGCGGATGGTTGATTCACTTGAAATTACTCCTGACGTAAAAGCAGAAATATATTGTCCAAATGCAGGGTTAATTTCAATAATTTCGTTAGGGTCGTTACCACATCTAATAAAAGTGGTTATGATAAATAACAGGGCAATTCCTGTTTTAAGAAAAGGCTTTACTAAATAGTGCATAATATCTTGTTTTAGAAGAATTTAAAAGTATACAATATTTTAAAAAAAGATAACTTTTTTAAAACCTATTTTTTAATTATTTTTTTTACTATGAAATCATTATCGGTATGAATGGTTATAGCGTACACTCCATTAGAAAATTTACTCAAATCTATTACAGATAGTTCCTCTTTTGGACTTATTTCAAGAATAATTCTTCCTATATTATCTATCAATTGAATTTTAGTGTTGGGCACAAATGAATTCATGCGAATAGTTATAATTCCTTTAGTAGGAGTAGGGTAAATAGAAATATTATTAGTTACTTCTTCATTAATTATAGTACAAATAAAGACATTTACGACTATTGAATCGCTATTCACACAACCATTTCCATCTGTTACCTCCACCCAATACGTAAAAGTTCCTGTTCCTGTAACATTTCCATCTACTGTAAAAGTTGAAGAGGTAGAATTATCTTGCCATAAGTAACTACTAAAAGAACCTGAATTTAACACAATTACACTATTATCACATATTGTTGTATCAATTCCTAAGTTAATGTTTGGTAGTCCATTTATTGTTAAAGTTACTGTGTCTGCTGGTGCAACAGAACAAGCAGCATCACTGTATTTTACATAGTAAGTGTAAACCCCTGGATTAGTTTCGCCAGTATTTAGGCTGTCTCCTGTTTGTAGTAGGTTAGTTAAAGCAACATCATCATACCAATTTAAGCTATTTCCGTTTCCAATAATAGTGGCAGGAATTCCAGCAGTACATTCTACAACATCAGCAATAATTGGTGGAAATTGAGCTAAATTTAAAGGAGGCATTACATAGCCAGTAGCTGTAAATTCTTGGGTAAATACATTAATATCAGGACAACTGTATCCCATGTCAATTGCGGCTTGCCGAACAGCAACAGCAGCATCTTGTTGGTTGGAGGAAGAACCAGTTAAAGCTAGTCCTTCTAAAAAGGCTTTATCCACTTTTTCTCGTCCAATGATGTCATAAATTCGCATTAACGTTGTTGCCCAAATTTGTCCATCGGTATGAATTGCACCCGTTAAACCACCAGGATAAGTTGCCGTATAATTAGTAACTCTTCCACTCCAAAAAGGATTATGGCCATCCCAACTAAAAAACCATTGATACTCTGGGTTGGAGGATATCCATTGACCTAAACTTCGGCTGTACGATTGCCCCCAATAATCACCTGAACCTTCTCCTAATCCTTGTGATGAGGAAGCAGAACCACCAGTTAACCAATCGTGCAAACCATGCCCTAGTTCGTGAATAATTACATCGGCATCTTCGGCATCATCCACACCACCTTCGCCAAAAGCTAACCTTCCAGAACCAGAAATGTAATGAGAATTATCCGCACCACTTAAACCATGTGGGTCGTATCTAACTCCAGTAGCATACTGATAAGGCATTAATGGTATTCCCAACGTTTGATTAATATAACGCATGCTTAGGTCGATAATAAAATAACAGTTGACTGCTTCAAAAGCGTCGTCAAATCTGTTAAAATTAAAAGTACTGGTAGCTTGAGTAAATAATCCTTTGTTGGGTGCTTCAAAGTCTTGAATTTCAGCATAAGGACCTTTTAATTTATAGGTTCCTGCGGTTAAATCAATATCTAAAAGCGTAACCGATGACGTTGCAGCATCTAACTGAACATTGGTGGCATCGCCATTATCAACATAATTACCTGCATAAGCAACATTTGCAAATGATAGCGGGTCGGGATTAAAAACATTGCCAGTTCCATTAACTACTGTTTTTTGGTTAGGATGTTTATCTTTTTCTTTACTATAAAGAGCTTTATCCATTGCACTGATAATTTCTCCATTTTGAGCATCTACCAACACTTCCCAACTTCCAATTGGAAATTCGGCTTCGATAATTACTCGATAAATCAATTTGATATTGCCAGCTTGATTTTTTTGGTAGATGAATAGTTTGTTTTCGGAATATGAAATTTTTCCTGACACTTTTATTTCATTTTGAGCCTTTTGAAAAGCATTATCTTTTGAAACAGTAGGAGAAGTGTTTAAATTGTTGATAGCTGGGTTAAAAGTATTATAAACATAAGTGATTTTGCTTTTTGGAGAAACATGAATTACCACTTCCGATTGAAATACTGGAATGTTGTTGAACGATTGTTGAAAACGGATGGTATTTCCAGATAAACTACTTCTTGTAAATCGAACAGACAAATCGGTTGTGTTTCTAATTCCTAATAATTCCTTGTGGTCTGTTATCCAGTTCAATGCCATTACTTTAGGAGTTTTTCCTATGGCTTCATCGTTTAAGTTAGTTAGTAATAAAGGAGTATTATGTTGTTTATTCATTTTAACACCATCTTTGTAAAAGCAAGGAATTTCATCGTTAATGGGCAGCGACCAACTCTTGTTATTTTGTGCAAAAAGAGGATTGATAAAAGCGATGATTACCAATAATAGCAATAGAATTCTATATTTCATGAGTTGAAAATTAAGATTTATTGAGAATAAATGTAGTAATTTTTTTAATATATTCTATTTTTGATAAGACAGAATTGAGGGGAAGCTTATAAGCACATCAAATACAAAGAAATTAATTTTTGGTAACAATTCTTTAAAGTATGTTTTTAACTATTTTTAATAATGTTTTTGGTGATGAGTCGATAAATTTCTTGAACTTCAGGAAAATCAGTTAACAGTTCGAGATGTTTTTTTATCACTGCTTCGTCTTTCCGTTTTGCAGGTCCTGTTTGCATCGATTTGGGAGTATTTTTTTGAATTTTTTTTGCAGTTTCTAAAATTAAAGGTTTTAAAATATCAAAATCAATATCACTTTTTCGGGTAATGTCGTTGGCAATTTGATACATGTAATTGGTAAAATTACAGGCAAAAACAGCAGCTAAATGTAGTTTTTTTCGTTGTTCAGAATTAATGAGGTACACATTTTCCGATAGAGCTTCTCCTAATTCAATAAGCTTGTGTTCATTAATTTTAGTATTTGCTTCAATGCAAAAAGGAACTTCAAAAATATTGACTTCTTTTTCTTTCGAAAAAGTTTGCAGCGGATAAAAAATCCCATAATTATCAAAACCTTTTAAATCATCAATGGAAATACTACCAGAAGTATGGACAATTAATTTATTTTTAAATGGAAAATTTTGAACAATTTCTGGTATAAAATCATCTTTAATGCAAATGATATAAACATCACTAACATCAGAAATATTCTTAATATTATTACAAGCGATAGATTTTGTTTCGGAAGCCAAAAGGGTAGCTTTTTCCAAAGATTTGCTGTAAATTTCAGTGATAACAAAACCGTTGCGAAAAAAGTTTTTTGCTAAGTGAGTAGCCACATTTCCAGAGCCTATAAATGTTATGGATTGTATTAGATTCAATTCTTTTTTAACTTTAAATCTTTGTAAAAATAATTATTTTAGTTGGCAATAAATTACAATAATCCCACCTCATATTTTTTTGTTATCAACTTGTTTAAAACTTAATGCCATTAAATTGATATGAATCATACAATTTACTAATTTTCGGGCATATTAAATGATTTTTATGGATAATTTAGTAATGCAAGTTCTGTACAAGAACACACTAACTTGCCCAAAATGCGGATCAAAACAAAATGTTAGAATGTTGGCATTAGAAATTGCCAGCGTTTATCAATGTAATGCTTGTAATCAAGTAATAAAATCTAACGCTGACGAATGCTGTGTTTATTGCCAATACGGAGATGTTAAATGTCCTTCTGAGCAAGTGAAGTGGAATTAAATTAGTTTCTTTTATCGATTACAATTCATCAATCATTATTCTTTTTTTTCAAGAATATGCTGTTCTATCAGTACGATTTCGTTATTTCTTTTAAAATATACTCCTAAAGCATTTATTGTGCTTAAATTTGCACCCCATTTTTTAAAGTATATGATAGAAGATTTAGTAGAGATTATTCCAGTAAAAGAAAAAAAAATACTTTATGAGTATCAAAAAAAAGGAATGGATAAAATCTTTGAGGCTCTTGCAAAAGCTCCCGATAACTATAATTTATTGTATCAACTTCCAACAGGAGGAGGCAAGACGGTTATTTTTTCTGAAATAACTAGGAGATATATTGCCAAAACACAAAAAAAAGTATTGATTTTAACGCACAGAATTGAGTTGCTAAGTCAAACTTCAGTCATGTTGGATGGGTTTAATGTAAAAAACAAAATAATTAATAGTGGTATAAAAGAATTACCCAACCAAAAAGATTACATGTGTTTTGTGGCAATGGTAGAAACGTTGAATAATCGTTTGCAAGATGACATGATAGCGTTAGAAAATATCGGTTTAGTAATTATTGATGAAGCCCATTACAACTCTTTTAGAAAACTATTTCACTACTTTGAAAAAGGGGTAATTCTTGGTGTTACTGCAACTCCATTAAGTTCCAACATTAAACTACCAATGTATGAAAACTACAATGAGTTAATTGTTGGTGAATCTATTTCATACCTTGTGAAGAATAATTTTTTATCTCAACCCACCACCTATTGTTATGATGTGGGATTAAGTTCGCTTACTATTGGTGCTAATGGAGATTACACCGTTCGTTCTTCTGACCAACTTTATAGCGATTTTACCATGCTTCAGAAACTACTTTATGCTTATGAAGAAAAATCGTTAGGCAAAAAAACACTTATTTTTAACAGTGGGATAGAGACATCCCAAAGTGTTTATGAAGTTTTTACAAAAGCAGGTTATGAAATAAAACATCTTGATAACAAAAATTCTCCTAACGAAAGAAAAGGAATAATAGAATGGTTTAAGAATAAACCAGATGCAATTTTAACTTCTGTGGGTATTTTAACCACAGGTTTTGATGAGCCAACTGTAGAAACGATTATTTTAAACAGAGCAACAAAATCATTGACTTTATATTTTCAAATGATTGGACGAGGTTCTCGTATACTACCTAATAAAAATACTTTTACTATTCTTGATTTAGGGAATAATGTAAAAAGATTTGGTCCTTGGGAAGGAAAATTAGATTGGAATGAAATATTTGTTTCGCCCGATTTTTACTTGCAAAACATAACTCCTGACGAGGAGATTGAACGAAATTTTAAATATGTGATGACCGATGAAATTCGTTCAAAATTTGCAAAATCAGCAACTATTAGTTTTGATGTAGATGCTGAATTTAAAAAAACAAAAGCGGAAGGATTAAGGTCTAAAATTGTGTTGGACCGATCCATTGAACAACATTCAAAAATGTGCGTAGAAAACAGCTCCAAAAATATGAACGCTCGACAATTGGCAAGTTTATTAACTGAAGACATTGTTTATCGTATTCGACTATATTCCTATTGCATTTGTAAAAGTACAGACAGTTACTTGAAATGGTTAAAAGAGGACTACGAACGAAAGCTAAATTTAAGTTTTGTTAAGAAGTGATAGTAATAATTCTTATCAATTTGAATTCTAACACCAAACAAAATTATATTGAGAAAAATCATTTTTTTTTAAGTGTATTATTGTTAGTTTCGTTGACGGAAAAAAGGTATTCAAAAATAAATTTAATTCATTATGAAAATATTAGTATGTATAAGTAAAGCACCTGATACAACTTCCAAAATTTCATTTTCTGACAACAATACAAAATTTAATGAAAGTGGAGTGCAATTTATTGTAAACCCTTTTGATGAATGGTATGCTTTAGTTAGAGCGTTGGAGATAAAAGAAGCAGGTGGAGGAACGGTTACTGTTATAAATGTTGGAAGAGCAGATTGCGATCCAATAATAAGAAAAGCTTTAGCCATTGGTGCTGATGATGCAGTTAGAATTGATGCTGATGCAAACGATGCATTATATGTAGCAAAACAAATTAGCAATTATGCAAAAGAGCAAAATTATGATATGATTCTTTGTGGAAAAGAAACTATTGATTACAATGGTTCTCAATTAGCGGGTATGATTTCCGAATTAATGGATTTACCTTACGTTTCTTTAGCCTCTAAGTTAGCTATGAACGGAAATACTGCAACAATAGAAAGAGAAATAGAAGGAGGAATAGAAGTTGTGGAAGTTAATACTCCATTTATATTGAGTGCAGCCAAAGGAATGGCTGAAGCTCGAATTCCTAATATGAGAGGAATTATGTCTGCCAGAACCAAACCATTAACAGTTGTTCCTGCTTCTGAAGCAACTAATGCTACTTTAATAAAAGGATTTACTTTGCCACCTGCAAAATCAGGTTGTAAGTATGTGGATGCAGAAAATGTAGAAGAATTAGTTAATCTGTTACACAACGAAGCTAAAGCGATATAATAAATAATTAAACAATTTTAAAATGTAACAATTTAGCAATAAGTAAAAATTAATAAGGCAAAAATTTAATTGTTACATTAAACCATTAATACATTAAAAGATATGTCAGTTTTAATATACGCAGATATCAATAACGGAGTAGTAACAAAAAATGCTTTTGAAGCAGCAAGTTATGGTTCTCAGGTTGCAAAAGCATTAGGAACAAATACAGTAGCTATTGTTACTGGAACTGCTTCTGGTTTAGATAAATTAGGAAATTTTGGGGTAACCAAAGTTTTACATGTTGCCGATGTTAGTTTAGATAAATTTGATGCTCACAAAATAGCAGCAGTTATCGCACAAGCAGCAAAAACAGAAGGAGCAACTACCATTATTTTTCCGCACGACTATGCTGGGAAAGCTATTGCACCAGTGCTATCAGCTAAGTTAGATGCAGGATTAGTAACAGGAGCTTTAACGTTGCCTAATGGAAACATAGTTAGAAAAGCAGTTTATTCTGGAAAAGCCTTTGCCGATGTAGAAATAAATACAGCTGTAAAAATTATTTCTATTTTACCAAACTCAGTAGATAAAGTAGAAACAGGAGGAAGTGCTGAAGTAGTTGCTTTTTCAGCAGAAATTCCTACTTCACGAATTACCGTAAAAGAAATTAAAAAGGAATCAACAGCATTATCATTAACAGAAGCAGACATAGTAGTTTCTGGTGGTAGAGGGCTAAAAGGTCCAGAAAATTGGGGAATGATTGAAGAATTAGCCCGAGAACTAGGTGCAGCTACTGCTTGTTCTCGTCCTGTTGCTGATATTGATTGGAGACCTCACCATGAACACGTTGGACAAACAGGTTTAGCAATTCGTCCAAATTTATACATTGCCATTGGAATTTCAGGAGCAATACAACACTTAGCAGGAGTTAATGGAAGTAAAATTATTGTGGTTATCAATACCGACCCTGAAGCTCCATTTTTTAAAGCTGCCGATTATGGTATTGTGGGAGATGCTTTTGTAGTTGTACCTAAATTGATTGAAGCAGTAAAAAAATTAAAATCTGCTTAAAAAGAAAATAATTACTAAATTTATGAAGGTATTTATTATCACCTTTATTTTTTGATGGATAAGATAGAATTAGAAATAATAGGACTTTCCTATAGCCAAACCCAAACTGGAGCTTACGCACTTGTTTTAGGAGAAAAAGGTGGAGCAAAAAGAAGATTACCTATTATTATTGGTGGTTTTGAAGCTCAAGCCATTGCCATCGAATTAGAATCGATGACTCCAAGCAGACCGTTAACTCACGATTTGTTTAAAAGTTTTGCTGATATATATTCTATTAACATCAAAGAAATTATTATCTACAATTTAGTGGAAGGTATTTTTTACGCTAAATTAGTCTCAGAAAAAGGAGGAGAGGTGGTGGAAATTGATACCAGAACCTCAGATGCCATTGCCTTAGCGGTAAGATTTAAATGTCCTATTTATACCCATGAATTTATTTTAGCAAGTGCAGGAATTATTTTAGATGATATTCGGGAAATT
>CAYHWX010000019.1:27215-42693 GCA_964360245.1 uncultured Vicingus sp. | reverse complement strand
ACAAGAACTCCAACACATCCCATATCGCTCGATTTCATCATTTTTCCTTTAATTCCCTTTGTAGAAGATTCACCACCAGGGATTGAAATTTCTAAAATTAATCTTCTAGTAGATTCTACAGAAAATTCTATTTCATTAGAAAAACCATCTTGGCTATTATCAAAAAGCAACTCTTTTTTACTTTCCATCACTATGCGTGTTTCTTTACTAACAACTTCTACTTGATTTCCTGTGGCTATATTACCAGCACCTGCACAAGCATTACAAGTCTCATTGCTAATACTACCAGTACCATCACAATCGGAACACTTTTGGAATTCGTCTTGTTTTGTTTTGGTCTCCACTACTTTTTCAACTTTTATTTTTTTGGTTTCGTATATTTTAAACTTTATTTGAGAGCCAAGGTTTTCATCCATACAAAGTGAAATTCTATAATCCTGACCATTATAAACAATAATATTTAATTCAGAAGTTTGTCCTTTAGCAAAAAGTGCACTTTTGGATTGACCATTTAGTTTAAACATTTCATCTTCAGATGGTAAACAATATTTTGTATGAAAATAATTACAGTATTGACCAAAAGATATTGCTGGAATCACGATGATTGCTGCAAGTAAGACTATTTTATTAAAATGTTGTTTCATGTGTTTATATTTATTGTTTGATTAATGTCACATGGAAGTCGTTATCATACATCTTCCTGTGGATTAAACTTTTTAACATACTCGTTTCACCTTTATGTTTCTTTTTACTGAAAACTACTAAGCTTCTATTTTAACTATGTTGTTTCTTATTTCGTTAACTTTATTTTTTATGGCATTAAATTGCTCTTTACTAATTGAAATCTTAGAACCGCCACCAAGAACCATTTTTCCATTGTCTTTTTTCTTAAATGAAATTCCAGACCCTTTGTCTTCCTTTTCAGGTAATGTTGCAAAAACAGCTTCCAAATCATTAAACCAAACAAGTATTTCTTTCACATCTTCTTTGTCGTTATATTTTTCAAGATAAGCTAATAAATTATCTAAAGTTAATTTTTGATCAGCTAATCTTTCAACTGCAGCTTTGTTTTTATTATAATCTGTTGAATTAGCTATTACATAAACAGTTTCTAACCATCCGGCAGCAGCAATTATACCCAATTTATCTCCTTGCTCATTTTGCTCTAAATAATCGATAGCACTAAAATAAGAAGTATTTGTAATCGCTACTAAAGAATCTGGATTATCTAAACTTTTTTGAATTCTTTCTATTAAAGCTTTATCAAAAGCAGAAGAAATGCCAATAGGTTCTGCTAATTTTTGTATGGTTCCAAAATATTTTGTAGTTTCATTAAACTCTTCAAAAGCAGCAGTATAGGCTAAATCTGCAGAATATATTCCAAAATTTAAAGCTTGTTTTTTTGGATCAGAATATTTATCAACATTTTTAATAGGATTTAACAACTCCCCATTAAACTTTAAACCACATTCTTTAATAAAGCCAAACATTTCATCTGGAGAAGGTATTTGATAATACGATTCATTTTTTAAAGTATCGTTGGTAATATCTTCAACTACCTCAATTGGTTCCTCAATTGGATCGTCTCCCCCGCAAGATGTAAACAATGCTATTGGTAATGCCAATAATAATGTCGCAATTAATTTTATTTGTTTTTTCATGACTAAATCAGTTTACTTTCGACAAAAGTATAAATATTTTAGATTAATAGGAATTTAATTTAATTAAAAAACAGCAAGGTAATAAAACAAATCGACATACAAAAAATATAATCCTTAAGTATTATTATCATGTTGAGGTAATGATATCAATAATAATCCTAAAAATGTTACAGCACCATTTACTATCAGAATTTCAAAGCCAAATTGATAGCCATTCAATAATTGTTCAGAATAAATATTAAACAGGTAACAAATTATTGGTGATAGTAAACAAATTATTGGCACTAAATTATCTCGCACTTTTCTTTTGGTTAATACCCCAAATGAATACAAACCCAACAATGGTCCATAGGTATAACCAGCCCATGTAAACAAGTTGTTGATTACTGCATCATTGTTAATTAGTTTAAAAATTAAAATTACAGCAAGTAATAAAAAGGCAAAACCAATATGAACGGCGTATCTTATTTTCGTTTTTTCAGCTTCGGTTTTATGTTGTTTCTCTTTTAAACCCAAAAAATCGATACAAAAAACACTAGTCAAAGCAGTTAAAGCACCGTCAGCACTCGGATATGCAGCAGATATTAATCCGATAATAAAAAAGATAGCTGATAATGGTCCAAGGTAGTTTAAGGCAATAGTTGGAAATACATTATCTGAAATAATTTTTCCATTTTCGTTAGTCATTAATGGAATACCTGCTTCGTTTACATAAATATAAAGTAAGGCACCTAAAATTAAAAACAGCAAATTAACGAACAACAATACAAAACTAAATGTGAGTACATTTTTTTTTGCTTCGGCTACATTTTTACAACTAATATTTTTTTGCATCATTTCCTGATCTAGTCCTGTCATTGCAATAGCAATAAACATTCCACCAAAAAATTGTTTTGGAAAAAATGACTTCAATTTTAAATCAGAAAAAACAACTTGAGAATATTCACTGTTTGAAATCTTATCGTACAAATCACTAACATTTAAATCCAACTGATTCGTAATAAACACAACAGACAAAACAACAGAAAGCAGCATAAATGTTGTTTGCAATGTATCTGTATAAACAATGGTTTTTACCCCTCCTTGATAAGTATAAAGCAAAATCAATGCAATAAATACGGAAACTGTTACAAAAAAAGGAACGCCTAACTCATCAAAAACAAATGTTTGCAATACATTTACAACTATATATAATCGAAATGCTGCACCAATAGTACGGGACAAAATAAAAAACAAGGCACCCGTTTTATAAGAGTAATTTCCAAACCGCTGTTGTAAATACGTGTAGATGGAAGTAAGATTTAGACGGTAATATACAGGAAGTAGAACAAATGCGATTACAAAATAACCAATTAAATAACCCATCACGACTTGAAAATAGCCAAATTGTGCTGTACCAACTGTGCCTGGAACAGAAATAAAAGTAACACCTGATAAAGATGCCCCAATCATACCATACGCTACTAAATACCATTTGGAAGATCGGTTGCCAACAAAAAAACTTTCATTATTTGCACCTCTAGCGGTGTACCATGTTACAGCAAATAATAGAATTGAATAAGAAATTACACAAATAAGAATTAAGCTGGAGGACATATTTGAAGTTGAAAATTAATAATTTTAAACAAAAATGAATAAAATACTTTATTTTCAGTCTGAACATATTAATTTTGATTCACATTAAATTGTTCACATTGTACTATGATGCATCATAATATTTCCTCCTCCTCCTTTAATAATGCAGTAGAAAAACTAGCTTCATTGCCTGGTATTGGTAATAAAACAGCTTTGCGGCTAGTACTCCAATTATTAAATAGAGACCAACAAGAAATTGAAAGTTTTGGTAATGCATTTGTTAATTTAAGTGAACAAATACAATATTGTACTACTTGTTATAACATTTCTGACCTTCAAACTTGTTCTTTATGTGCCAATCCTTCTCGAAGTAATGAGGTAATTTGTGTTGTCGAAAATATTTTAGATGTAATTGCTATTGAAAATACGAATCAGTTTTCTGGTAAATACCATGTGTTGGGTGGCATTATTTCACCTATGGAAGGAATCGGACCAAAAGACATAAAAATTGCTGAACTTTTAGAAAGAATAGCTTCTGAAAATCCTAAAGAAATTATTATGGCTTTGAGTACCACCATGGAAGGAGATGCCACTAACTTTTACATTTATAAAAAATTAGCCCATTTAGATATTACAGTTACCACCATTGCAAGAGGTGTTGGAATTGGCGATGAAATAGAATATACGGATGAATTAACACTAGGAAGATCTTTATTGAATAGAATTCCTTTTGAAAACACTTTGTCTCTAAAATAATGAAGTTATCCATCATCATTGTTAATTATAATGTAAGGCATTTCTTAGAACAGTGTTTAAATTCAGTAGGTAAAGCTGCTGCCAATATTTCTGCCGAAGTTTTTGTGGTTGACAATAATTCTCCTGATGATTCTGTGAAAATGGTGAAAGAAAATTTTCCAGAAGTTATTATTATCCAAAATAAAGAAAACGTAGGTTTTTCGAAAGCTAATAACCAAGCCATAGAGCTAGCCAAAGGAGAATATATTTTATTACTAAACCCTGATACTGTTGTTGAAGAAGATACTTTTGAAAAATGTATCCAATTTATGGATGCACATCCAAATGGAGGTGGTTTGGGAGTAAAAATGATTGATGGGAATGGTAATTTTCTACCCGAATCAAAAAGAGGTTTGCCAACCCCTGCGGTGTCTTTTTATAAGATATTTGGCTTTTCAAAACTTTTTAAAAAATCTAAAGTATTTTCAAAATACCATTTAGGTTATTTAAAAGAAGACGAAATTAATGAAATAGAAGTCCTTTCTGGTGCTTTTATGTGGATGAGAAAATCTGTTTTAAATAAAGTTGGTTATTTGGATGAAGCTTTTTTTATGTATGGAGAAGATATAGATTTATCCTACAGAATAATTCTTGGAGGTTATAAAAATTATTACTTCCCAGAAGCCAAAATAATACACTACAAAGGAGAAAGCACAAAAAAGGGAAACATCAATTATGTATTCGTTTTTTACAATGCCATGATTATTTTTTCTAAAAAACATTTTGCAAAAAAAGCGAAAGCATTTTCTTTCTTTATCAATATAGCTATCTATTTAAGAGCTTTTATAGCCCTCTTATTTAGGTTTATTGCAAAGCTACGATTGCTGTTAACCGACATTGTTTTAATAACAATTACATTAAGCATCTTAAATTATTTGAAACCATTTTTTGGATTTCCTAAACAGCTAGTATTTGCCAATAATTATGAAATTTTAAATGTCGCTGCTGTTTTTGGTTCTTTTTTAATTGGTTTAACAATTAGTGGAGGATATTCAAAAGAGGTAAGTTTAAAGAAAACACTATTTGGGTTACTTATTGGAGCTGTTCTCTTCTTTTTTATAAATTTTGCTTTCCCAGAACCAGCCTCTTTCTCCAATAAATATTTATTAAGCATTATTAGTGTTATCTTAATAATAATCCCTGTAAACCGACTTATACTTGATTTTTTTGACTACATAAAACTTCGACAAGAACAAATTAAAACTACTATGATTGTTGGAAGTGATGATTTCGTAAATAAAATAAAAGCGGATATAAAGAAAAAACAATCTTCAGTAAAAATATTATCTTTAAAATCAAATAATGAAGTAACTGGAAATGATGCAAAAAAGTTTATTGGAAAATTGAATCAACTACCAGACATCATAGACATCTATGCTGTTAATGAAGTTATCTTTTCTTCTGACGATATTAAGTATAAAGATATTATTAATGAAATGAATTTGAGCATCAATAAGTATATAGATTATAAAATATCATTAAATTCTAATTTAATAATTGGAAGTCAAAAAATAGAAAAATTTAGCTAATATGAAAAAATATATACTGTCCACATTAATTCTTTTTTTATTCTCAACAAGTTTCTGCCAAAATACTAAAGTTAGCTTAGGTCCAGAAATTGGAATGAACATCATACCCATTGAAAATACAGCAATAGGGTATAATTTTCAGTTGGGCTATCATTTTGGATTACATTTAAAATATAAGTTCACTGAATCTTTTAAACTAAGTACAGGCGTATTTTTATCTCAAAAAAAGAAAAAATACGATGCCACCAACATAAGCTCCATTTTTGATATCTATGGAGACTTAATACAAATGAGTGGTATTGATACCTCTGGTTTAGATTCTACCATTAAAGCTTTTGGGGTAAACACTGATGTAATAGAGACCACTAATGGGATGGCTTCAGAGCTTTTTATAGAAATTCCTGTTTTAGCCAATTATAAATTTAGAAACTTTAATATGTACGCTGGTCCTTATGCAGGAATTTTATTAACTGCTAATAAAAAAGAAGAGATAAGGACTCAAATTCCTCTTCTAAATGTAATCGATTTCTCACAATTTGATTCTACAGGTTTGAGCAGTTTTTTCTTGCCATCTGCTGACGAAACTACTACTTCATCCGAATCAAATAAAGACAATCTTAGATTACTAGATTTTGGTTTTAATGTGGGTATCGGTTATGAGATGAACAATCTTCATTTCAACCTCATGTATTCTCATGGTTTACTAGATTACCGACAAGAAAATAATGGGGAGAAAAAAGAAAATTTAAAATTAATTCGCATTTCTATTGTTTATTTGTTTGATTTAAAGAAAAAAACGACTGAAAACAGTGCTCGGTTTGAATAAAATTTTCTTCCAAATAAAGTAGTGATTTTAGTCATAAAAATAATTCCTATTCTATTATCATCCCTATCAATTTAGTTTTAAATTTGCACTTTATTTCTAACATATTTAAGTCTAAATATCATGTCAAAAGTTCATAATTTCAGTGCTGGACCAAGCATTTTACCTCAAGAGGTATTAAAAAAAGCGTCAGAAGCAATTATTAATTTTAATAATCTTAATCTTTCTATATTAGAAATCTCTCACCGCAGTAAAGATTTTATTGCCGTTATGGATAAAGCACAAGCTTTAGTTAAAGAATTACTGAATGTTCCAGATGGTTATTCGGTGTTATTTTTACAAGGTGGTGCAAGCACTGGTTTTTTAACCGTTGTAATGAACTATATGAAAGAAAAAGGTCATGGAGCTTATTTGAATACAGGAGCTTGGAGCAAAAAAGCCATTAAGGAAGCTAAAAACTACGGAAAAGTTACTGTTGTTGCCTCTTCTGAAGATAAAAATTTCACTTATATTCCTAAAGGATATACCATTCCTAGTGATGCGGATTATTTTCACATTACCACCAACAACACCATTTTTGGAACACAAATAAAAGACCTTCCAAAAAAAGTAAACGTTCCTTTAATTGCAGATATGTCATCCGACTTTTTAAGCAGAAAAGTTAACGTGGCTGATTATGCCATGATTTATGCTGGAGCTCAGAAAAATATGGGACCTGCAGGAACAACCGTTTATATCGTAAAAAATGATTTGTTAGGAAAAACAGGAAGAACAATTCCTTCGATGTTAGATTTAAAAATTCACATAGACAAAGAATCCATGTACAATACACCTCCTGTTTATGCCATTTATGTTTCTATGTTAACCATGCAATGGTTAAAAGACAATGGTGGCGTAGCTTGGATAGAAAAAATTAATCAACAAAAAGCCGATTTATTGTACAACGAAATAGATGCCAATCCATTGTTTAAAGGAACTACTGTTAAAGAAGACCGAAGTAATATGAATGTTACTTTTGTGTTGACTAACGATGCTTTAAAAGAAGATTTTGACAAAATGTGGGCAGCAGCAAATATTGTTGGAATAAAAGGACATAGAGATGTTGGTGGATACAGAGCTTCTTTATACAATGCTTTACCTTTATCAAGTGTTCAAGTTTTGGTAGATGTGATGAAAGCATTTGCTGTTAAATTTGGATAAAAAATAATCCTCATTCGCAATGACGAATAAAAACTAAAAAAATGAAAATATTAGCAAACGACGGAATCGCTCCAATCGGAAAAACAAATTTAGAAAAAGCTGGTTTTACTGTAATTACTGAAACTGTTCCTCAAGATAAATTAATTCAAGCAATCAACGACAACAATTATGTTGGCATAGTGGTGAGAAGTGCTACTAAAGTTCGTAAAGATATTATTGATGCTTGTCCGAACTTAAAATTAATTGGACGTGGTGGTGTTGGTATGGACAACATTGATGTAGCTTATGCCAAAGAAAAAGGATTGTTTGTTATCAATACTCCTGCATCTTCCTCGCAATCGGTTGCAGAATTGGTAATGGCTCATTTATTTGGTGCTGTACGTTTTTTATACGATGCTAATCGTCAAATGCCTGTTAAAGGTTTAACCGATTTTGGCGGTTTAAAGAAAAAATACGGTAAAGGATTAGAATTAAGAGGAAAAACTATTGGCATTATTGGTTTTGGAAGAATCGGGCAATCGGTTGCAAAATACGCATTAGGTTGCGGAATGAATGTGGTTGCTTTCGATCCTTTTTTGGGAAAAGCTTCAATCGTTGTTGAAGTAGCCAATCAAAAAGTAACTGTTGAAATTAAAACCATTTCCTTAGACGAATTGCTTGCGAAATCTGATTTTATTTCATTGCATGTACCTGCTCCAAAAGATGGTTTTGCTGTTTTAGGAACAACCGAATTTGATAAAATGAAAAAAGGAGTAATTATCGTTAATGCTGCCAGAGGTGGTGTGGTTGATGAAAATGCTTTAATAGAAAATTTAAATTCTGGAAAAGTTGCTCATGCCGCTATCGATGTTTTTACCAACGAACCAACTCCACGACAAGATTTATTGTCTCATCCAAAAATTTCGTTAACTCCACATATTGGTGCTGCTACTGAAGAAGCACAAGACCGTATTGGTGAGGAGTTAGCTGAGCAAATAATAAAATTATTAAAGTAATTTAAACTAAATAAAATGTCAACATTTATTCCATTCAAAGCGTTCAGACCAACTAAAGAAAAAGTAACTGAAATTGCAAGTCGTCCTTACGATGTGCTAGATTCAATAGAAGCAAGAGAGGCTTGTAAAAATAATTTGAACAGTTACTATCATGTTATAAAACCAGAAATTGATTTTGCTGATGATTTCGACCATTATGCACCAGAAGTATATAAAAAAGGCAAAGAAAATTTTGATAAATTGGTTCAAAAAGGATTAATGATTCAAGATGAAACCGAAAACTATTACGTTTATCAAATCATCATGAACGGTCACAAACAAACCGGTTTAGTTGGTTGTTGTGCCATTGACGATTATTTTAACAACATAATTAAAAAGCATGAGTTAACTCGTCCAGACAAGGAAGAAGACCGTAAAAACCATGTTCGTTACAGTAAATTAAATTACGAACCTGTGTTCTTTGCTTATCCACATGTTAATAGTATTGATGAAATGGTTACAGGAATTCAAAAAAATGCTCCTGTTTACGATATTACAACCGACGATGGTATTCAACACACCTTGTGGGTGGTTAACGATGCTGAAAAAATAGCTACCATCAAAAATCTATTCGATAATCAAGTTCCAAGTATATATGTTGCCGATGGTCACCATAGAACTGCTGCAGGTGCTTTAGTTGGTAAAGAATTTAGAGATGCCGAAAACGGAAATTCAAAAGATGGAAAAGGTTATAATTATTTTATGGCTGTTCTTTTCCCTGACAATCAATTAAAAATTATTGATTATAATCGTGTAGTTAAAGATTTGAATGGATTGGATGAAGCTACATTTTTAGCTAAAATTGCTAAAAGTTTTGATGTAGAAGAAAAATCAAGCGTGTTCAAACCAACCACTTTACATCATATTGGAATGTATTTAAACAAAAAATGGTACAAACTAGTCGCAAAACAAGGCACATATGATGATAATGACCCAGTTGGAGTTCTAGATGTTACTATTCTTTCGAAACAAGTGTTAGCACCTTTGTTAAACATTGTTGATTTAAGAACCGACAAAAGAATTGATTTTGTTGGGGGAATCAGAGGATTAGGCGAATTAGAAAAACGTGTTGACAGTGGTGAAATGAAAGTTGCTTTTGCAATGAATCCAGTTAGCATGCAACAATTAATGAATATTTCTGATAACGACTTAATTATGCCTCCAAAAGTTACTTGGTTCGAACCAAAATTAAGAAGTGGAATGTTCGTTTATGAACTTTAAGAAGACCGAAGTCAGAAGACCGAAGACGGGGCTGTTAGCGTTTGCTTCCCCTCTTGAGAGGGGTAGGGGTGTGTTTTTGGAAGACAGAAGACCGAAGTCGGAAGACGAAAAACCTCAAACCTCAAACTTTGAACAAGATAATGAGCATTACCAATAACATTAAAGAAATACTCTCAAAGATTCCAGAAACTATAACTTTAGTTGCGGTTTCTAAAACAAAATCCAACCAAGCTATTTTAGAAGCCTACCAAGCAGGGCAGCGAATTTTTGGCGAAAATAAAGTTCAAGAATTGGTGACTAAATACGAAAGTTTGCCTAAAGATATTGAATGGCACATGATTGGACATTTACAAACCAACAAAGTAAAATACATTGCTCATTTTGTGCATCTAATTCATGGAATTGATAGTTTTAAATTACTAGTTGAAGTAAACAAACAAGCCTTATTAAATCACAGAATTATTAATGTATTGCTTCAAGTTTTTATTGCTAAAGAAGAAACCAAATTTGGATTAACTGAAGAAGAAGTAATGGATTTATTGAAATCCGAAAAATTTAAAAAACTTACCAATATTGAAGTGATTGGTTTAATGGGAATGGCTTCCTATACAGAAAACAAGCAACAAATTCGTAATGAATTTAAAAGTCTAAACAAATTATTTCAAAAACTTTCAACTTTTAACTTTCAACTTTCAACTTTAAGTATGGGCATGAGTAACGACTACCCAATCGCAATCGAAGAAGGTTCAACCATGATTCGAGTTGGAAGTTCTATTTTTGGAGAAAGGTAAAAATCACCCCTATCCTATTTTTAAGTTTAACTTGAATGAAGTTTATCAATTAATTCATTAACTTAGTAAAATGAAAGCTTTATTAACAATAATCCTACTGTTTTACGTTTCTATAAGTTACGCTCAAGATTCCTTATCGGAAGAAAATTATGCCATTGAACCAGATAGAATAGCCAAAGAAGCGGTGAGTAAAATTGTGCAATATACTGGGTTAACTCCTAACTTTATTGTAGTGGCTGATAACAATGTGAGTACAGCTATTGCGTATTTAAAAAACAACAACCGCATTATTGCTTATAATCCTAAATTTATTGAAATATTAAGTGATAAAACATCTACCAACTGGGCTGCTGTTAGTGTTTTGGCACACGAAATTGGTCACCATTTATCAGGGCATACGTTACCAAAAAACTCTTCTCCAGGAAACGAATTGATAGCCGATAAATTTTCAGGTTTTATCTTATTTCAAATGGGAGCCACTATAAATGAGGCTAAAACTGCTCTAAGTACAATTGGACATGAAATGGACACCACCAAACATCCTCCAAAGTTAGCTCGTTTAGCAGCCATTGAAGAAGGTTGGATTGAAGCAAAAAATTTAAGAAATGTGAATGCTTACAACAAGTTAGAAAATACTTCTAAAGAATGTTTGACTCAATTTGAGTATCAATGTTATTTTTTTGGTGATGATAATGTTTATCTAATTGATGAGAAAGACCATGTGATTTGGTATGACAACTATGGAAAACCCATCATCATTGGCTCTAAAGAAAAATCAACCAATACTAGATATGAATGGATTTACAATTATTTAGATAATTATTATGGGGTCGATGCCAAGGGAAACATGTGGAAAGAAACTACTTATGGTTCTTTTTTTAAGGTGGGTGAAATACAAAAAATTAATAAATGACACTAAGCTGTCCATTTTTATACCGTTAAAAAACAAAAATCAATTTTCTTGCAGCTTATTTCGCTTTTATTACCTTTAATAAAATTTAAAGTTTGAATAAGCATTTTCTCATATTAATCCCATTCTTTTTATCTAACTTATTTATTTTTAGCCAAAGTGTAGTAGGTGTTAGTGGAGGCTATTACGACCCATTATCTTATAGAGTAAAATTAGACCGTAATAGCAAATACCCATATTTTGTTAATGCTGATGTTGGTGATAGAAATGGTTATTATTTATCTGAACATTTTAAAAATAGAGTTAATGAACATTTCAATATAGGTGTAATCCTAACCTACAAAAAACAATTAATTACTTATGAATCCGAATTTATTACTACCACCAATCAATCATACTTTTATGAAGAAGTTACCCGTACTTTCAGCCATATAAATTATAAAAATCATTACTTGAATTTCGCTTTTAATTTTGAAGTGAAACCTATTCTTAAAATCCCTGTTTATTTTAATTTTGGTCCCTCATTAGAATTTCTTGTGCATTCTACTAAAAATGGAATAGATTCAATCTATTACGAATCGAGTGGTTATGATCCTAATACTGGTATTTCTTATTCCAATTCCTCTTCCAATAATGAGATTTATAATGATGAAATAAATGGAGATGCGAGTTCCCAAAAACTATCATTTTATGGTGGACTGTCTATTGAAATTTCAAAAAATGTATTCATTAGTTGTCATTTAAATTATCATTTAGGTACAACTTATAATGGAGTAAAAACATTAGATTTATTGTTGGGATTAGGATTTCAAATACCTCTTCCTAATTTTTCGACTAATAAATTGTCTCTTCCAAATTTTTCGATTTATAAAAAAAAGAAAAGATAGAGTTTGCAATCTACTAACGCCATATTTCTAGTTCAACCAAACTCATTTTTTTTATTAAGAAAACAGCAACATCCTATACTTTTTAGCAAGAAATTAAACCGAAAAGCCATTACTTAAAAATACTTCAACACTATTAGCTTTTAAAAAAAAATGATTATGTTTTTCTTCGTTTGCATAATACATTGAATAATATTACTTTGGCTATGTTGATAGTTTTATTAATTCGTATTGTTTATGAATATTCTTAATTTATTTAAAGTTAAGCTACAAAAACATATTCCAGCTATTAAATGGCTCTCGGATTATTCTCTTAAATTTTTCGGCAACGATACTGTGTCTGGTCTCACTTTAGCAGCTTATGCAATTCCAGTTTCACTTGCTTACTCAACATTAGCGGGATTGCCACCACAATATGGTGTTTATGGCTATTTAATTGGGGGGTTATTTTACGCCATGTTTGGCACAGGCAAACAACTTGCTATTGGACCTACTTCTGCCATTTCAATGTTAATTGGGATTACTCTTGCTTCTCTTTCTAATGGAGACGTACAGCGTTGGATTGATTTAGCATCATTGTCGGCACTTTTAGTTGCGGCAATGAGCATTTTGGCATACATACTCCGCTTAAGTAGTATTATCAATTTTATTAGTGAAACAGTATTGGTGGGATTTAAAGCAGGTGCTGCCATAACTATTGGACTAACCCAGTTGCCAAAAATTTTTGGTGTTGCTGGAGGTGGCGAAGGTTTTATAAATCGATTAACCATACTCATCAGCCAATTGTCTGCAACAAATACCTATGTATTAATATTTGGTATAACGGGTATTGTTTTATTAATTGCAGGCGAAAAATTTTTTCCAGGCAAGCCAATTGCAATAATTGTAGTGGCGGTATCGGTGCTTATAATTACCTTTACCCCTTTAGGTTTAATGGAATTTAAAACGGTTGGTTTCATTCCTAATGAGTTGCCTAAATTACACCTACCAAACTTCCATTTAAAGGATATTGGAGACATACTTCCGTTGGCTTTTGCTTGTTTTCTTTTAGCTTATATCGAAAGCGTATCCGCAGCAAAAACATTAGCTCAAAAAAATGATTACGAAATTGACCCCAGTCAGGAATTACTCGCTTTAGGTGTTGCTAACCTTGCTACATCATTAGGACAAGGATATCCAGTAAGTGGGGGTTTATCGCAATCTGCAGTAAATGAAAAAGCGGGTGCAAAAACTCCATTATCTTTAGTTTTAGCTTCCATTTTTATTGCAATATGCCTTTTATTTCTGACCAGTTTACTAAAAAACCTACCCTACGTTATTTTGGCGTCCATTGTGTTGGTTGCCATTAAAGGATTGGTTGATATTCAAGAATTAAAACGCTTGTTTAAGGTTAATCGTTTCGATTTTATTATTGCTATGACTGCATTAATTAGTGTAATTGTGTTTGGGATATTAGAGGGAGTGCTTATTGCAGCATTATTTTCATTAATTCTTATTATAAGAAACGTTTCCAGTCCTCATGTTGCATTTCTTGGACGGATTCCTGGTGAAAACCGTTATAGTGATATGAAACGGCATCCAGATAATGAGTTAATACCAGGTTTGCTTTTATTTAGGGTAGAATCGGAATTAGTATATTTTAATGTGACTAACATTTATCGCACTTTATGGAAAAAAATATTGGAGTCCGATTCCTCATTAAAAGTAGTAATTTTCGATTTAAGTACATCGGCAAAAATTGATTCTAGTGGTGCTAGACTCATAAAACGTCTTCACCTTAATCTCAAAGCCAAAAAAATTGAATTTAAAGTTGCTGAAGCACACTCCGGTGTTCGAGATATTTTAAGGCGTGAAGATATTGAACATTTACTTGGGCACGTAAGTCGTCACGATACGCTCCACGATGTAGTTGTAAATGCTATTGGTGAAAGTGAGCCTGACATTATAAAAGCACCTGTAAAACCAAAAAAATTGCTTACGCCAGAAATTATTTCGCAAATAGTTTTAGGCAATAACTATTTTACACAAACGCATCCAAAAGAATATTTTGAAATTTTTAGCGACGCACAAAAACCTTATATAACACTTGTAACGTGCTCTGATTCTCGAGTTCCATTGAATGCTTTGATGCCAGATACCTCCAACAAGGTTTTTTCGATACAAAACATAGGTAATCAAATTTTATCAACTGAAGGTTCTGTTGATTTTGGTATTTATCATCTAAAAACTCCTTTATTATTGTTTTTAGGACACTCCGATTGCGGAGCAATAAAAGCCTACATCAATGGATTCGACAAAGAAACTTCAGGAATTAAGAACGAACTCGACTTCCTACAACCCATTATTGTTGAACATAAAACCATCAAAGATTTTGAAAAATTTCATTCTCATGTTATCGAAAAGAACCTCGATTATCAGGTAAACATTGCCTATAAAAAATATAAAGACCTAGTGCTTGCTGGAGAACTTACCATAATGGCTGGTTTTTACGATTTTAAAGGAGAATTTGGAAAAGGAAAGGGTGACATTATTATTGTTAATGTAAACAAACAAAAAGATATTGAAGAAATTCGCAACCTCGACCTATTTTCCTATTTATCAAAAGCACAAAAAGAATTGCATATTGGAAGGTTGCCAGAATGATAGCAAATAAAGAAATATTTTTAAGTTGAACAGCGAGGCACTCAACATGAAATGACCTCATCCAAAAAAACCAAACCAATCTAAAAAAGAAAGAATTCAATAAATAAATTTCCCAATTTTTGAGGAGCTTTATAAAACTATTATTTACAAATTTCTTAGTTATTTCCTAAGATTAAAGGCATCCCATCTTTACCACCAATAACAACAACTTTAGTGTTTGGAGATTCAGAAAGCTTCAAAGTAGCTTCAATTCCTTTTTCTTGTAAAATATTGGGAGTTAACGAAGCACTTAAAATTCTATTTGCAGCAGCTTTACCTTCGGCTTCAATTCTTACTTTTTCTGCTTCTTTGTGTGCTTTTTGTAATTTAAATTCATATTCTAACGATTCTTGCGCTTGCTTTAACTTACTTT
>CAYHWX010000019.1:0-27205 GCA_964360245.1 uncultured Vicingus sp. | reverse complement strand
GGAACAAAACTACACGGTTTGTTTTTTCTATTTTTACTTTCAATAGCAGTTTTAATAGTAGGAGGCAAAGTAATATCTCTCACTAAAATTTCATTTAATTGCACAAATTGTTTGTCTAAAATAACTTTTGTTTCTTCTTGAATTTCTAACTGAATGGCATCTCTTTTTGTAGAGTAAATTTCTTCTGGAGTATATCTTCCAATAACACTTCTTGTTGCTGAACGAAGTGCTGGTTTGACAACTTGGTCAATATATCCTAATCCTTTTTCTTTATGTAATGATGGTAATTTACTGTAAAGTGGTTGAAACCAAGCCGAAATATCTAAAGAAATTTCAAGTCCATTAGAAGACAACACCGCCATTTTTTCTACTACTTGTTGTTGTCTAACTTCATAAATAATCATTTTGTTCCATGGAGCAATAAAATGAAAACCTTCATTATAGGTTTGATCTGTGTTAATACCATCGCTAAATGTTTCAAACAAAACGCCCCCTTCACCTCCATCAATAGTAATAGAACTTTTTACTACAAATATGATAGTAATGATAACCAATGCTACTCCAATGATTATTTTTAATCCATTTTTTGGAAATCCAGGCATTTCCATTTGTTGATAATCAGTCATTTTATTTTATTTTTAATGAAAGGCTAAATTATTAAAACTAAATGGATTAAAATAATCAATTTCGAATTTCATTCTTCCACCATCCTCACATCAATTCTCTGTCAATTTATCACAATATAATATATTCAACTGCCATAATTACCACAATTACCCTAATAGCTCTATTGGATTGCTATTTGATGCAAGTAAAACGATTAAAAATAAAACAGATGAACTTAAATAATTTTACCATTAAATCGCAAGAAGCAGTGCAAAAAGCACAACAAATTGCAACAGGTTCACAAAACCAAAGTATAGAAACTGGACACTTATTAAAAGGAATTTTAGAAGTTGATGAAAATGTAACGCCATTTATTTTACAAAAGTTAGGTGTTAACGTATCCATTTTTAAACAAGCATTGGAAAAGATTTTAGAATCTTACCCAAAAGTTACTGGCGGAGAGCAATATTTGTCTTCAAATGCCAACAAAGCAATATTAAAAGCAACCTCTTTATTAAAAGAATTTAAGGACGAATATGTTTCTATTGAGTTGCTGCTCTTAGGATTATTGTCAACTGGTGATACCATTTCTCAATTGATGAAAGACAATGGAGTGAAGGAAAAAGAAATGAAAGCTGCCATCCAAGAATTGCGAAAAGGTGGAAGTGCAACCTCTCAAAGTCAGGAAGAACAATACAATGCGTTAAAAAAATATGCTAAAAATTTAAATGAATTAGCGAAAGAAAATAAATTGGACCCAGTTATTGGTCGTGATGAAGAAATAAGAAGAGTATTGCAGATTTTATCTCGAAGAACAAAAAACAACCCGATTTTAATTGGTGAACCTGGTGTTGGAAAAACTGCCATTGCCGAAGGGTTAGCACATCGAATAATAACTGGGGATGTTCCAGAAAATCTAAAAAATAAACAAATTTTTTCTTTAGATATGGGTTCTTTAATTGCTGGTGCAAAATACAAAGGAGAATTTGAAGAACGTTTAAAAGCTGTAGTAAAAGAAGTAATTAGTGCAGAAGGAGATATTGTTTTGTTTATTGATGAAATACACACTTTAGTTGGAGCAGGTGGTGGGGATGGTGCAATGGATGCTGCCAACATTTTAAAACCTGCTTTAGCTCGAGGTGAATTGAAAGCCATTGGAGCTACTACTTTAAACGAATATCAAAAATATTTTGAAAAAGATAAAGCCTTAGAAAGACGATTCCAAAAAGTAATGGTGGATGAGCCTTCTACCGAAGATGCTATTTCTATTTTAAGAGGAATTAAAGAAAAGTATGAAAATCACCACAAAGTGCAAATTACTGATGGGGCAATCATTTCGGCAGTTGAGCTATCTCAACGTTACATTACTGATCGTTTTTTACCCGATAAAGCCATCGATTTAATTGATGAAGCAGCTGCTAAGCTACGTATGGAGATTAACTCTAAACCAGAAGCTCTCGATGAGATTGAGCGGAAAATTATGCAGTTGGAAATTGAACGTGAAGCCATTAAACGTGAAAATGATGCCAAAAAAATTGCCAAAATAAAAGAAGAGCTTGCCAACTTAACCGAAGAAAAAAATAGCTTAACCGCTAAATGGCAAGCCGAAAAAAATGTGGTGGAAGGCATTCAAAAATCAAAAGAAGAAATTGAAAATCTAAAATATGAAGCCGAACAAGCTGAACGTGCTGGAGATTTTGGAAAAGTTGCAGAAATACGTTATGGCAGAGTGAAAGAAGCAGAAGCAAAACTAGAAAATTTTAAAAAAGAATTAATTGCACTTCAATCCACTTCTAAAATGATTAAGGAGGAAGTTACTACAGAAGAAATTGCAGAAGTAGTTTCTAAATGGACAGGTATTCCTGTTTCCAAAATGGTTGAAAGTGAACGGGAAAAATTATTAAAATTAGAAGATGAATTGCACAAAAGAGTGGTCGGACAAGAGGAAGCAATTAGTGCTGTTGCTGACGCTGTACGACGAAGCCGTGCAGGATTACAAGACGAAAAACGACCAATTGGCTCTTTTATTTTTTTAGGCACAACTGGTGTTGGAAAAACAGAATTGGCAAAAGCATTAAGCGAAGTTTTGTTTAACGATGACAATGCGATGGTACGAATTGACATGAGCGAATATCAAGAAAAACATACTGTTTCTAGATTGTTAGGAGCTCCTCCAGGATATGTTGGTTACGAAGAAGGTGGTCAATTAACAGAAGCAGTGCGAAGAAAACCATATTCCGTAATATTGTTAGATGAAATAGAAAAAGCTCATCCTGATGTATTTAATGTTTTGTTACAAGTGTTGGATGACGGACGATTAACCGACAATAAAGGTAGAATTGTCAATTTTAAAAATACCATTATCATTATGACCTCTAACATTGGTTCTCATTTGATACAAGAAAATTTTGAAGATTTAGGAGAAATTGATAGAAATGGAGTAATTGAAAGAACCAAAGTTGAAGTTTTTGGATTATTGAGAAAAACCATACGTCCAGAATTGTTAAATAGAATTG
This sequence comes from uncultured Vicingus sp., assembly GCA_964360245.1. Classification (GTDB taxonomy): domain Bacteria; phylum Bacteroidota; class Bacteroidia; order Flavobacteriales_E; family Vicingaceae. Next base: position 24,083 of record CAYHWX010000019.1, on the reverse strand, counting down.
ATGAAATTATTATGTTTAGCCCTTTAACCAAAGCAGATATTCACCAAATTGTAAACATACAATTATTAGGTTTGGCAAAAGTGCTCACCAAAAACGATATTCAACTTAGCTTTACTGATGAAGCGGTGAGTAAAATTGCTGAATTAGGCTACGACCCACAATTTGGAGCACGACCAATAAAAAGAGTGTTACAAAAAAATGTATTGAACGAATTGTCGAAAGAAATTTTAGCTGGTAAAGTTAAACCCGACTCCGAAATAATACTAGATGAATTTGATGGTAACTTTGTTTTTAGAAATAAAAGTAAAAAGAAATCGACTAATTAGTTGAAAAAAATGAATCTTTTTTTCTCGAGCAATCTTTACAAATAGCTTCAGAAAATTCGTTGAATTTTTTTTCTAATTTATCATTAAAAACTGAACAATGAGTACTCATTTTGTTCAGTTGCTCTACGTAATGTTCACATTTTTGGTTAATGCCATGAACGTATGTAGCTTTTTTATTAATCGGATTGATAGGCTCTATTTTTTCAATCATTTTAACAAGCTTACTGTTTTGCTCCATTAATTTTTGAGATAATTCAACTAAATCATCAGTATTAAGTATGCAATTTTTAATTTCTTGAGGAGTTTTTTTAGTAACTAAGGTCGCCAACAATTCATCTATTTCTCCTTTGTTTAGCCAAATAATAAATGGGGTCATAATGGGAATGTTTAATGTTTAATGTTTAATGTTTAATAAAAGTACATTTTTTTCACATAATGCAAATATATTTCAATGAAATATGATAAATATTTTTTTCTTAAAATATTTGAATACGAGCTGTAAGTAAGTATATTTACGTACTTAAAAATTTTATTTTTATTCAAATGGAATTTAAAAAAAATTAGTAAACACTAAATTATTGGCATTTAATCGATAAATAATTACACTTCAGCAAATTAATATTTTTTTATAAAATAAAATCTTGATTTTTGTGCAAAACTTTACAATAAATGAATACGAAAGAAATATTAAAAAAAATTAAAATTACTCGACTAGTGAATGAAATTAGTCAAGAACAAATGGCTAAGAAATTGAAAATTTCTGTCCCAACATATTGTAGATTTGAAAAAGGAATTACCAAAACGAATGTTGAACTGCTTCAAAATGTATCACAAATTTTGAAACTCGAGTTTTTTTATCCAAAAGAAACCGAAACATTGGATATAGTTAGCGAAGATTTTTCGGTTTATTCAACCAAATCAGCAGATATTAAAAAACAAATACACTTATTAGTAACACTAATAGAAAAACAACAAGAAATAAACACCATTGCTTTAGAAAAGTTGAAAATCTTAAAATCTAACTACTTATAAATTTTTGCCCATTTTAAAATATTAACTCCATAAAAAGGTGAAACAGTAAAATAATCAGTAAACTACAAAACTAAAAAGGATTAAATTTTAACTTTTAATTCTTTTAAATGATGATAATATTCTAATTTTTTTGGTCTTCTCAATTGAATAGAAGATGCTGTATAATAAAAATGCTTTTCTAAAAATTTGATTTGCATTTCATTCCATTCATTGATATTAAACTTAAAACCATATTCGTTTAATTCTTTGTATAAAGTGTCTGCAATCTGGTGAACATCGTTTCTTCCTAAATAGTCGTAATCAGCATCACTCATAATTTTTTCTAGCAATGTTTTTGGTCTTGCTTTTATTCTGGTGGTTAAAATTATATTTCCAATAATTTTAATCTGCTTATCATTGTAACCAAAAGAAGGCAATACCTCTTTAATTAATTCAACAGCTAATTCTTCATTGTGTTCATAGCGAATAATAAAACCCGAATCGTGATACAATGCAGCTGTGTTCACAATTATCTTTTCTTCTTGAGATAAACCTTCTAATTCGGCGATTTTTATCGAAGTTTGATAGACATCAATAGTATGGTGAATGCCATGGTAATAAAGTTTTGGGTTTAATTCCTCTTCTAATCTGGTTAGAATATATTTTTTTGCGTTTTTAAAATCCATTACTATAAATTAATTCTTTTTCTGAATTCATCATTTGGAATTTTTCCAGCTGCATCTTCTGCAAATTGGGCGTTTATTCTTTTCACAAAGTACATGGCAATTTTACCTTTATTCTTGGCTTCAATATTACCCCTAAATTCACAATCAAAATAATCTTTTATTACTTTATAAGTTACCTCCGAAACATTAATCATTCCAGGTTCTCCACTAGATTCTAGTCGAGATGCAGTATTAACGGTATCTCCCCAAATATCATAAGCGAATTTTTTCTTACCTACTACTCCTGTTACTAATGGTCCTGTATGAATTCCTACTCTCAATTCAAAATAAGGTGAATTTGTTTTTTTCCTTTCCTCAATATGATTATCCATAAAATTTACAATTTCTAATCCAGCTAATGTAATTAATATAGGGTTGAAAGAATCTTCTACAGGAATACCAGCTGCACACATGTATGAATCGCCAATGGTTTTAATTTTTTCAATTCTGTATTTTTCAATAATATCATCGAAATTAGCAAAACAATAATCAATTTCCTTCACTAAATCAGTTGCAATTAATTTTTCTGCTAAAAAAGTAAATCCTTTAAAATCAGTAAACATAACAGACGCATAATCGTAATGTCTTGCTTTTGCTTTACCATATTTTTTAAGCTCTGCTGCTGTTTCTCTAGGCAAAATATTCAATAATAGCTCCTCCGTTTTTTCTTTTTCTTTTACTAATTGTTCCGTTCTTACAGCAATTTTATCTTCTAATAGTTTACGCTGCATGGTTAATTGTTTTAATCTAGCTCTAATAATCAACCAAACCAAACCTGTTAACCCTAAAACACATAAAAAATAAAACCACCAACTTTTCCAGTATGGAGGAGTTATTTTAAAACGATAAGTATAGATGGTTGTTTCTTTGCCTAAAATATTTTTAGCTTTTAGTAGAAGTGTATATTTTCCATCGGGAATGAAAGGAAAATCTATTGCCAAATCTTTTCGCCAATCAGACCAATCTGAAGTTAACCCTTCCACTTTATATTTAAAAGTTATTGCATTAGACCGAACAAAATAAGGAGCAGAAACATTAAAGCTTAAAGAACTATTATCGTATGATAATACTAAATTAGAGAGGGGAAGTAGTTCCCCCTGTTTACCATTGATAAATTTAAGGTAAACATCAAATATTTCTTCATAATCTTTTCGAGTGTTTAATATTTTGTAGATTGAATTATTATTATCGATTACCCATAGGTTGCTTTTTTCATCAACATAAATGTTATTTACATCTCCAAAAAGTTCTAAAAATTCTTCAGGCAAAGAAGCATATTTCGATTTTTCATAAAGACTAGTCCATTTGTTTTCATTAAAAACCCAAGTAATATTATCTTGTGAGAAAATATACTTCGATTGACCAATAAATCCTTTATTCGTTTTTTGGTTAAATAAAATAGAATCTTTCTCGGCATTGTAGCTGTACAAACCAGTAGATAAAAAGAAATATGGTATTCCGAAAACATTTCTTACTAAAATTCTTTCCGTAAAATTTGATTTAATTTGATAAGATTTAATGTTTACTGGATTATCAGATTTATCAAATAAAATATTATAAGCTACATTTTCTGATCCTATCCATAAATCATTATCATGCAATTCTAAAATAGAATAAACATTAACATTAAAATCTTCTAAATCATCTTTTATTACCCATTTCCCTTTTTGGTTTTCTGCAATTAATAATCCATCAGATGTTCCAATATAAAACTTATGCTTATTTAATTTTGCTGGATAGATGTAGTTAACATATTTACCTAAAATGATTGATGTTATTTTAAAATTTTCAATCTGATAAAGCCCTGTATTTGATGCAACTAATAATTTATTACCGTACTGTACCATTTGTTTTGCTTTCCCTTCTATTCCTATTATTTTAATAAATCGATGACTAATCGACTTTAGTGCATAATTCTTTTTAGTTTCGTACTTGGAAGTTGGGTTATTTATAGCTGAAACATTTTTTTTATTCGATTTTTTATTATTCTCCAGTTTTTCTTTTTCTTCGACAATTGTTTCCGTCAAACTTTCATCTTCAGTTGCTGCATTTTTTCTCTTATTTTTTTTCTTCTCCTTATTTTTTCCAAAAAGTTTACCAAAAATACCTGTTTTATTTTCTTCGTTATTTTCAGAATTATTGGCTGTTGAATTTTTATCTTTTTCCAACTCATCATCCTCTTTATTAACTTTCTTTTCTTTGGCGTTTATCAATACTTCAATATCACCATAATTTTTAACTTCAGTCAAGTAATAAACACCTTCACTGGTAGAAACATAAATTACAGTATCAATACTAATAATTGAAGTTAAATTACCTTCTAACCCAGGATAATTATTAATGTTTCTCACAGGAAGATTTAAATCTACCCTACTCATTCCATATTCGTGTAAAACCCACAAACCTTTATTTTTATCAACTCCTAAAGAAAAAACTTCATCATCGGGTAAGCCTGTTTGGTAATTTAAGGTGTAAATAGATTTATTGGTATTTTTATCTATTATTACACAGCCACCCGTTAAAGTAGAAAGTGCAAAACTATTTTGGTCAATGTCTATCCCACCAGCTAAGATATTTTCTTTGATGTAATTATTCGATTCAAAATATTCAGAAAAATATGGAGCAATATAAGTTCCATTAAATAAATAAATAGAATCATTATCAGCACCAATAATTGTTTGGGCTCGATTATAACGAAAATAAAACAATATTTTATGTGCATTGAATATAGCACCTCCTTTAATTGGTTTTTTAGAATTTTCTTGTAAAAGATGTAAACCGAGTTTATCAATATTTACATAAATGTTGGTATTGTTTACAACAAACCCAGTGTAAGGTTCTCCAACAGAAGATGCCCATTTTTTTATTTCTTTTGTTTTGGTAGAAAATCGAGTAACGCAACTAGAACTATAAAAATAGACGTATTCATTGATAGCAGTCATCTGCTCAATATTACCTACATTTCCTGCTCCGTTGCTCAATGAAATGTATTTATAAATTCCATTTTTTTCTTTCTGTAATACCCCTATGTTATTTTTACAGCCAACAAAAACTTTTGAAGTAGTTGGGTCAAAATATAAACTTAAAGGAACACTTGGAGTATTGATAGTATTCCACTTCATCCCATCAAAAGTTACAATTCCTCTTCGGTTGGCAAATAACATCTGTCCATCAACATCTTGAGTCATTGCCCATGATTCGTTATCAATACTCGATTCTCCAAATGAAAAATTAGTAATTAATGGAATCCCTTCTTGAGAATATGCATTAAGACAATAGGAAAAAAGAAACAATAAAAGAAGTTGTCTTAGTTTTTCTAACATGGATTATTTTATTTCAGGATAATAAATTTAACGTCTAATTTATTAAAAAGTTTCTATGAAACGAGCATATCGAAAATTTTAATCCATAATTAAATGATTGTTAGTGACTTCCATCTAACTGAAAAACAATCGAGCAAAGCAAACTCATCAATACTTTAATTTAAAACAGAAAAGAACGAATAATAAAAATAAACAGATGAAATAAATTATTAGATTATTAATTTAGCAGCAGAATTTACACGAATGAGTAACAAACCTAACATACCAAAAGGAACACGAGATTTTTCACCAATAGAAATGGTTCGAAGAAACTATATTTTTGACACCATAAAAAAAATATTTAAAAAATATGGTTTCCAACAGATAGAAACTCCTGCTATGGAGAACTTAGAAACATTGGTTGGAACAGGTGGTGAAGAAAGCGATAAATTGATTTTTAAGATTTTAAACAGTGGTGATTATTTGGCAAAAGCCGATGGGAAACAACTCGAAACTCGAAACTCGAAACTTTTAACATCGAGCATTGCCGAAAAAGCCCTTCATTACGACTTAACCGTCCCTTTTGCCCGTTATGTAGTACAAAACCAAAACGACATTACGTTTCCTTTTCGAAGGTTTCAAATCCAACCCGTTTGGAGAGCCGATAAACCTCAAAAAGGGCGTTACCGAGAATTTTATCAATGTGATGTAGATATTATTGGTTCTGATTCGTTGCTCAACGAAGTAGATTTAATTAAAATTATTGATGATGTTTTTACTGAGTTATTTCAAGGAAAATTGAAATACACAATTTCAATTAACAATAGAAAAATATTACAAGGTATTGTTGAATCTGTTGGTGAACAAGATAAGTTTGAACAGATTGTTGTGATTATTGATAAGTTTGATAAGATTGGTAGGATTGGTATTGTTAAAGAATTAATAAATATAGGATTAAATGAAAATGTTGCAGAAATATTAATACAACTATGTAATATAAAAGCTTATGATGAGGCATTAGATAAAATAAATTTTAATGAAAATCTCAAAGTAGCTTCAGAGCAGTTGGAATATCTAAGTAATAAAATTTCTGGATTTCATAATGGAGAAAAAGGAGTTGAAGAATTAGAATTTGTTTTTGAAAAATTAACACAATTAGGATTAAAAACAGCAAATGTGATTTTCGACCCCACTTTAGCAAGAGGATTAGGCTATTATACCGGAACCATTATTGAAGTAAAAGTTGATAACTTCCCAAGTATTTGTGGTGGTGGGCGTTACGACGATTTAACAGGTAAATTTGGTTTAAAAAATGTTTCTGGTGTGGGTATTTCGTTTGGTGCAGATAGAATCTACGATGTATTGTTAGATAATAAGTTGTATCCCGAATTTAAAGGCGACTCTACGCAAGTGTTGTTTACCAACCAAAGTGCAGCAGATGAAGAAAGATTTTTACCCATGCTTTTTGCGTTAAGGGATAAAGGAATTAATGCTGAATTGTACCCCGAACAAGTAAAGTGGCAAAAACAACTGGTTTTTGCTGAAAAGAAAAGAATAAAATTTATTGTTTCTACTAATGAAAATGGAGACTTATTTGTTAAAGAGATGAACAGTACAGAAAAGAAACCATTTTCATCAATAGAGGAATTAATTACATTTCTTAAAAAATAACATTTTTAGAAGCAAAGCTTTTTAAAAAAGCGTTGCTGCTATTATCATTTTGAAAATATGGAAACACATCAAATCAATAAAAACTGGATTACTCTAGAAACCATTAATGATATTGTTTCTAACAATAAAAAAATTGAATTATCTAATGAGTCTATTGAATTGGTTAATAAATGTAGAACTTACCTCGATAATAAATTAGCAACTAACGATAAACCAATTTACGGTATCAACACAGGGTTTGGTGCTTTATGCAATACCGAAATAAAAGCCAGCGATTTAGAAAAATTACAACGTAATTTGGTAATGTCTCATGCTTGCGGTTTAGGAGAAGAAGTGCCACAAGAGATTGTTAAGTTAATGATTTTTCTTAAAATTCAAGGTTTAAGTTATGGTCATTCAGGAATACAATTAGCGACCTTACAGCGTTTGGTCGATTTTTATAACAACGACATTTTTCCAGTAGTGTATCAACAAGGTTCGCTTGGTGCATCAGGCGATTTAGCTCCGTTGGCTCATTTGTCTTTACCATTAATTGGCTTAGGAGAAGTGAACTATCAAGGTAAAAAAATAACTGGAGCCGAAATCAATAAATTATTTAGTTGGGAACCAATCAAACTTCAATCTAAAGAAGGTTTAGCGTTATTAAATGGAACTCAATTTATGAGTGCTTATGGAATTCATTCTTTAGTAAGATTGAAAAAATTAAGTACTTTAACAGATGTCATTACTGCAATTTCTATTGATGCTTATGATGGTAGAATTGAGCCATTTAATGAGCTAGTTCACAAAGTTCGTCCTCACGATGGTCAATTTATTACTGCTCGAAACATTAAAAAAGTTTTAGAAGGTAGCCAAATAATTGCACAAGAAAAAACTCATGTGCAAGACCCCTACTCTTTTAGATGCTCACCTCAAGTGCATGGTGCTTGCAAAGATGCGATAACACATACACAAAGTATATTCGAAAAAGAAATAAATTCTGTAACAGATAATCCAACCATTTTTCCTAACGAAGATGAAATCATATCAGCAGGAAATTTTCACGGGCAACCTTTAGCCATGTCATTAGATTATTTAGGAATTGCCATCGCTGAATTGGGCAGTATTTCAGAACGCAGAACCTATAAATTAATTAGTGGTCAGCGAAATTTACCTCCATTTTTAGTTGCTAATCCAGGTTTGAACAGCGGTTTTATGATTCCTCAATATGCAGCAGCTTCAGTTGTGAGTCAAAACAAACAATTGGCAACGCCTTGTTCGGTTGATACCATTGATTCTTCCAACGGACAAGAAGACCATGTAAGTATGGGTGCAAATGCTGCTACAAAAGTGTATCGAATGATTGATAACTTAGAGAAAATTTTGGGTATAGAATTGATGAATGCCACTCAAGGTTTGGAGTTCAGAAAACCTTTAAAATTATCACCGTTTATCAGCGAAATAATTAATGAATACCGACAAACAGTTCCATTTGTGAATGATGATGTAGAAATGCATCCGTTAATAAATAAAAGTATAAAGTTTGTTCAACAATATGCTAATAAGTTGGGGGTGAAGGATTTTTTATAATCTTGGAAAATCCAAAACATATTATTTACCGTATTCCAGGAATGGGAGCTGATAAACGTTTGTTTTCAGGAATAGAATCAATTAATGGTTATGAGTTTGTAGATTTAGAATGGCAACCATTTCCAACTATTAAGACATTAAAAGATTATGCAGTTGAAATTGCCAAACAAATAGACACCTCAAAACCGTTTTCGTTATTAGGTGTTTCAATGGGAGGAATGATTTGTTCAGAATTGGCTGATTTATTAACCCCAGAAAAAGTAGTGATTATTTCTAGTGCAAAAACAAGTAAAGAACTTCCTGCTCAGCTGAATCATTTAAAGTTTATGAGCGTTACTGGTATGTTAAATACTGGAGTAATAAGGTATATCTTGAGTAATTCTTCTCACTTTTTTGGAGAAATGAATAAAAACCAACGAAAATTATTTTACGAAATGGTCGAAAGTATTCCTATTAATTTTATTGTTTGGAGTATCAAAGCTATTTTGAATTGGGATAAGGCAACTGCTGATTCAAAAATTATTCATATTCATGGAGATAATGATTTTGTGATACCAAGTTATAATCTTACCCCAACTGTTACCATTGAAAAAGGAGACCACATGATGGTTTGGAACAAAGCTGAAATCATTAATCAATTGCTACAAGAAATATTTCGATAAAACTTTAGAAAAAGAAAAATGAGAATTTGCTGGTTACTTTTAATTTTTACCTATTCATGCAGTAACATGAAAAATAATGAACAAGAAATATTAGCTACAATGCAAATGCAAGAAAATTCATGGAACAAAGGCAATATTGATGCATTTATGCAAGGCTACTGGCAATCCGATTCTTTACTATTTATTGGTAAGAATGGGATTAAATACGGCTGGCAAACTACCTTAGATAATTACAAAAAATCTTATCCCGATAAAGCTACCATGGGAAAATTGGCGTTTGAAATAGTGAAATTAGAAGTTAGCGGAGAAACTGCATATATGCTCGGCAAATGGAGTTTGATTAGAGAAAAAGATAATCCAAGTGGTTATTTTACTTTGTATTGGAAAAAGATAAATGGTGATTTGGTAATTACTATCGACCATACTAGCTAACTTTGTAAAGAACTAAAAAATAATTTACACTATTTATTAAATTAAAACCATATGAAAAAGAATTTTTTTTTAAAGCCAATTTTAGCAATTTTAATATTATTTAGCCTTACAACTTTTGCTCAAAAAAAGGAAAAAGGAGAAGAACAATTAACTGTTCCAAAATTTTTAATGGAGGAAGGTCAGGTTGTTTATTCCGAAGTTGTCGTTCAAAATGGACTATCTGCTAATGTGTTATATACAAACTGCTCAGCTTGGTTTAATAGTTATTATAAAAACCCAACTGAAGTTATCAAAGAAAATATTATTGATCAAAAAATTAAGGGGAAAGCATCTTTTAATCTTTATTTAGAAGATGTGAAAACAGCTACAAAATCTAGAGTAGGGCTAATGGCATATTCCATAGAAATATCTTTTCAGGAAGGGAAATATAAATACGAAATAACCAAGATTAATAAAAAGGAACAGTCCTATTTTGGAATAGAAAAGTTAATAGTTGCCAATGAAAAAGAATACCAATATGCATACGCTACTTATTTAATTCAAACTGACGAATACATGAAAGATTTAATCAGTAGTTTAAAAAAGGCAATGTTAACATCAGCAACAACTAAAAATAAAGATTGGTAAACTATCTATTTTATTTAAATGAGAACTCTTTTCCTAGTTAATTTTTGATTCCAACTTTACTCCACCAATAACAATAAAAATCCAACCTAAGATAAGTAATAATCCTCCTATCGGAGTTATTGGTCCAGCGAATTTTAAGATTTCCATTCCAAACATATTTTTTAAGGTGAGAACATAAATTGACCCCGAAAACAAAAGCACTCCATAAAAAATAAGATGAGATGCTATAATCAATTGTTTGGAAGGATACCTTTCTATAATTAAAAATAAAAAAAGTAGAACAACCGCATGAATAATTTGATACCTCACTCCTGTTTGAAAACTTTCTAACTGCTCTGGAGTTAAAATTTGTTTTAAAGCATGTGCTGCAAATGCTCCAAAAATAACAGCTATCATTCCTAAAACTCCAGCTTTAACAAGTATATTTTTTTTCATCTTCGATTGGTAAAAACTAGTGTATTTACAACAAATTTATGAATACTATTTTATTCATGAAAAATTTATAGTATGCCGTAATTTTAATTTCTAATTTTATACCAAATTTAGAATCAATTTCTATGAAAAAAATACTCTTAATCGGTGCAGGAAGATCCACGTCCTCTCTCGTTCAATATTTACTTTTTAATGCAGAAAAAGAAAATTGGTTTATTACTATTTCCGACCAATCTAAAGAATTGGCTTTGAAATCAGCAAATAATCATAACAGAGCTAAAGCTATTGCTTTTGATGTAAATAATGAAGAGGAACGAAAAAGATTAATTGACGAGTCCGATTTGGTAATCTCTATGTTACCCGCTCATATGCATATTTCTGTCGCAAAAGATTGTGTGAAATATAAAAAACACATGGTTACAGCCTCTTATGTTTCGAAAGAAATGAAGGCTTTAGATGAAGAAGCTAAAATGGCAGGTGTTATATTAATGAATGAAATTGGCGTTGACCCTGGTATTGACCACCTTTCTGCTATGCGAGTAATTGATAGAATAAAAGAAGAAGGTGGTGAATTTCATGTTTTCGAATCATTTACAGGTGGTTTAATTGCTCCCGAAAGTGATAATAACCCTTGGAACTATAAATTTACATGGAATCCTAGAAACGTTGTTTTAGCTGGGCAAGGTACTGCAAAATTTATTCAAGAAGGAAAATATAAATTCATTCCCTACCATCAACTTTTTAGAAGAACAGAGCTTATTCAAGTTGAAAATTGTGGAAAATTTGAAGGATATGCCAATAGAGACTCCTTATCTTATAGAGAAATATATGGATTAAAAGATATTCCTACCATGTACAGAGGAACTTTACGAAAACCAGGATTTTGTAAAGCATGGAATATGTTTGTTCAATTGGGTGCAACTGATGACAGTTACATGATGGATGGAACAGAAAACATGACACATCGTGATTTTATTAACTCTTTTTTAGCCTATAATTTACACGATTCTGTAGAATTAAAGTTTAAACATTATCTAAAAATTGACCAAGACGATGCTGATTTATTCGATAAATTTGTTTGGTTGGGAATTTTTGATGAAACAAAAATTGGATTAAAAAATGCCACTCCTGCCCAAATTTTACAACATATTTTAGAAAAAAAATGGACATTAGAAGAACACGATAAAGATATGATTGTGATGTGGCACCGTTTTTTATATAAATTAGATGGAATTCATAAAGAAATACATTCCTCTATGGTAGTGAAAGGAGACGACCAAATATATACAGCCATGGCAAAAACGGTTGGATTGCCGGTTGCCATTGCTACCAAAATGATATTAAATGGCACCATCTCAACGCCAGGCGTTCACATCCCAATTACAAAAGAAATTTATACACCAATCTTAAATGAGTTAGAAAACTATGGGATTAACTTTAGTGAAATTGAAGTAGAACCAACTTTTTATTAATGACTAATTTCTAATCAAGAATGAAAATATTAATCGTATCCGCCACTTACCTAGAAATTGAACCTTTATTACTACAATTTCGATTGGAACGGGAAGTCAATCAAAAGCTAAAAAGCTATTCCTATAAAAATCATCAAATTGATGTGTTGATTCCAGGAGTTGGAATGACTTGCACTGCTTATTGGATGGGAAAAACCTTAGCTGCTAAACTATACGATTTAGCTTTAAATTTTGGTTTAGCAGGTAGTTTTGATGAAAAAATAAATATTGGAGATGTGGTAAATGTAACTTCCGATCAAATTTCTGAATTGGGCGCCGAAGATGGAGAATCTTTCTTGTCGTTGATTGACATGGATTTAATTAAAGATGATGATTATTCTTTAACTCATACTAAAATGGAAAATTCCATTCTACCAAAAAATATAATTATTAACAAATTAAAAAAAGTAAGTGGAATTACAGTAAACACTACACATGGAGCTCAAATTTCCATTCAAAAAATTAAAAAATTATTTGCTCCACAAATAGAAAGCATGGAAGGTGCTGCATTTTTATATGCTTGTTTATTAGAAGGAATTACTTGTGCCCAAATAAGAGTCATTTCTAATAAAGTAGAAAAACGGAACAAAGAAAACTGGAACATTCCTTTGGCAGTTAAAAATTTATGTTTTACTTCATTACAAATCCTAAATTCCAAACTCTAAACCCGAAACACTAAACTCTAAACATTGAAACTAACTTTAGGTTTTTCTCCTTGTCCAAACGACACCTTTATTTTTGATGCGTTGATTCATCATAAAATTGATACCGAAGGATTGGATTTTGATGTTTATTTAGGTGATGTGGAAGATTTGAATACCAAAGCATTTAATAGCGAATTAGACATTACTAAAATAAGTTATCATGCGTATGGTTTTTTAACCGATACTTATGTTTTGTTAGATTCAGGAAGTGCTTTGGGAAAAGGTTGTGGACCACTGTTAGTTCAAAGCTCTAAAGTTCAAAGTTTAAGGTTAGCTGATGCCAAAATAGCTATTCCAGGTAAAATGACCACTGCTAATTTCTTGTTAAGCATTGCACATCCTGAAGCTACTAACAAAATAGAAATGCTTTTTTCTGATATTGAAAATGCAGTATTAAATGGAAAAGTTGATGCTGGTTTAATCATTCACGAAAACAGATTTACTTATCAAGAAAAAGGATTAAAAAAAATAATTGATTTAGGAGAATATTGGGAAAATACTACAGGAAAATTGATCCCATTAGGAGGGATAATTATCAAACGAAATTTACCAACAGAAACCATTAGTAAGGTAAATCGAATTTTACGAAAAAGCATTGAATATGCATTTGCCAATCCAGATTCGCCATTAGATTATATGAAATGTAATGCTCAAGAAATGGATAAATCGGTGATGATGCAACATGTAGAATTGTACGTTAATAAATATTCCATCGATTTAGGTGTTAATGGTCGTGATGCAATTACACAAATGTTTAACTTAGCACAACAAAAAGGAATTATTCCTAAAATAGCAAATTCGTTATTTGTTAAATAACGTAAACGTCATTCCCAGCTTGACTGGGAATCTATGTTAAATAAGATGAAAGAATATTATGTTTACATAATGTCAGGCAATAACAATAACACTATCTATATTGGAGTAACTAACGATATAGAACGTAGAGTTTACGAGCATAAAGAAAAAATTAATAAAGGATTTACTGAAAAATATAATTGCACAAAATTAGTTTATTATGAAGTTCATAATCAGATTATAGAAGCAATATATAGAGAAAAACAGTTAAAAAAATGGAATAGGGCTTGGAAAAATGAACTAATTAAAACAGAAAATCCGAATTGGGTAGATTTGTCAAATGAATGGAAAAAATAAAATAGATTCCCAGTCAAGCTGGGAATGACATAAAGAAAAAAAAATGATAATAGTAACAGGAGCAGCAGGATTTATAGCAAGTTGTTTAGTCAGCAAACTCAACCAAGAAGGATTTAAGGATATTGTATTGGTAGATGATTTTTCAAATCTTGAGAAAAATAAAAACTTTGAAGGTAAAACCTATTCTCAAAAAGTAGATAGAGAAAATTTTATCGAATGGTTGAAAGAAAACGAGCACTTGGTTCAATTTATATTTCATATAGGTGCAAGAACAGATACCACCGAATTTGACAAAGCCATTTTTGATAAATTAAATCTAAATTACACCAAAGACATTTGGAAAATTTGTGTGGAATTTGGCATTCCATTAGTTTATGCTTCTTCTGCGGCAACTTATGGTTTGGGCGAATTTGGTTACGAAGACAATCACGAAATAGTAAATCAATTAAAGCCTTTAAATCCTTATGGGGAATCTAAAAACGACTTTGATAAATGGGCGTTGGCACAAGAAAAACAACCTTATTTTTGGGCTGGTTTAAAATTCTTTAACGTTTACGGACCTAATGAATACCACAAAGGAAGAATGGCTTCAGTCATTTTTCATGCTTTTAAGCAGATTAACGAAACTGGAGCAATGAAACTGTTTCAATCACATAACACTAATTATAAAGATGGTGAACAATTGCGTGATTTTGTTTATGTAAAAGATGTGGTTGATGTTTGTTTCTTTTTATTGAACCACCGAAAAGATGCTGGTTTGTATAACTTGGGAACAGGAAAAGCACGAACCTTTTTAGATTTAGTAAAAAACACCTTTAAAGCATTAGACAAAAAGTCCGACATCAGTTTTATTCCAACACCAGCAGACATCAGAGACAAATACCAATATTTTACCGAAGCCAATATGAACAAACTAAAATCTATTGGCTACAACAAACCTTTTCACAGCTTAGAAGAAGGTGTTGAAGATTATGTGAAGAATTATTTATTGTATAAAAAATATTATTAGAACGTCATTGCGAGTGAAACGAAGCAATCCGTCTAAACGACAGACAGATTGCGTCAGCTCCTACGCTCAATTACAACGCATAGCTTCGCAATGACGGTCACGAGGGATAAGGAATTGACACCCCTCTAACTCCCCTTTTTAGGGGAGAATAAAAAACATTATGAAAACCTACATTTCCATATTAAGAGGAATTAACGTTAGCGGTCAGAAAATGATTAAAATGGCTGACCTAAAAAATTTGTATAAAGAATTAGGATTTACTAACGTTCAAACCTATATACAAAGTGGAAATGTTGTTTTTGAAACCCAAGAAACTAACCCGGATAAATTACAAGAACTAATTTTCAATAAAATTCAAAAACATTATGGTTTTGATGTTCCCAACCTTATTTTAACTCCAAAAGAAATAGAAGAAGCTTTAAAGAACAACCCCTACCAACAGCACGAAAAAATGTATTTTACTTTTCTGGATGAAATTCCTTTAGCTGAAAACTTAGAAAAATTAAAGGCGTTTAATTATGTTGACGAATATTATGAACAAAGCAAAAAAGTAATTTTTTTCTATTCTCCAAACGGATATGGAAACGCTAAAATGAATAACAATTTTTTTGAAAATAAGCTAAAAGTAAAAGCTACCACAAGAAATTTGAATACAGTAAAAAAGTTGTTGGAAATGTCTACATTTATATAAAATTTATCAACTAAAAATTAAGCATTATGAAAAAATTAATTTTAACTTTATTAGTAATCACAGTATTTACACCAATTTTTGCTCAAACAGATTTAGTAGTTAATTTATGTGGAAATACTGAAAAAATCACAAAAACTCAACTGTTAGAATGTTTAGAAATACAAACTACTAATAAAGAGTGGAAAATAGAATCTTTTACTTTTAGTATAAAAGTTGACGATGTTGTTACTGAAGTTGCTGGAACAGGAAATAAAATATCTGAAAGAATGTTATTTTTGATTAATAAATTCAGTCCTGAAAAAATTTACTTGGAGAAATTTATTTTAACGAATGGTGAAATTAAATCAGAAGGAGTAGAACCATTGATTCTTCTTGTTAGTTATTAAAAGTTACTAAACCAAATTCCAATATTTTTTCTGGATTACTGATATTCGCTTTTCTACTTCAAGAATGACTAATTATTATTGCTAATTTTAGGACTTAAAATTCATTCAATAATTGCAAAACCTTACACCATTAGCAGAGCGTCTCAGACCAAACACGTTCGAAAATTTCATCGGACAACAACATTTAGTTGGTGAAGGTTGTACACTTCGAAATTTTATCGAAAAAGGAATTATTCCTTCCATGATATTTTGGGGACCACCAGGAGTTGGTAAAACTACGTTGGCAAACATTATTGCCAATTATTTAAAACGCCCTTTTTATACATTAAGTGCAGTAAATTCTGGAGTTAAAGATGTGCGAGAAGTAATTGATAAAGCAAAATCTCAACAATTTTTTGGCACCAATAACCCTGTTTTATTCATCGATGAAATTCATCGGTTTAGTAAATCACAACAAGATTCGTTGTTAGGTGCAGTTGAAAAAGGAATCATCACTTTAATTGGTGCAACTACCGAAAATCCTTCTTTTGAAGTAATTTCTGCTTTACTTTCTCGTTGTCAGGTTTATATCTTAAAAGAACAAAGCAAAGAAGATTTATTAAAGCTTATCGATATTGCATTAAGAAAGGATGAAGAACTAAAAAAGAAAAAAATTATCATCAAAGAATACGAATCGTTATTGCAATTATCGGGTGGAGATGCTCGAAAATTATTGAATACCTTAGAAATTGTTGTTGGCAGTTTTGATACCGATACAATCGAAATCACTAATGACATAGTTGTAGCAATCGTTCAGCAAAACATCGTTCGTTACGATAAAGCTGGTGATCAGCATTACGATATTATTTCTGCTTATATCAAATCTATTCGAGGAAGTGACCCCAACGGGGCGGTTTACTGGCTAGCACGAATGTTGGAAGGTGGCGAAGATCCTAAATTTATTGCACGAAGGTTACTAATTTTATCTTCTGAAGACATTGGAAATGCAAACCCAACGGCGTTGGTGATTGCCAACAATTGTTTTCAAGCAGTGAATGTGATTGGTATGCCCGAATCTCGAATTATTTTGTCGCAAGCAACTGTTTACTTAGCAACTTCACCAAAAAGTAATGCTTCTTACCAAGCCATTTCAAGTGCTCAAGAATTAGTGCAACAAACAGGAAACCTTTCAGTTCCACTTCACCTAAGAAATGCTCCAACCAAACTGATGAAAGACATTGGTTATGGAGCTGACTACAAATATTCGCACAGTTATGAAGGAAATTTTGCTGCACAAGAATATTTGCCTGAAGAAATTAAAGGTACTAAACTTTATGAACCAGGAAATAATGCGAAAGAAGCTAATATTAAAAACTTCTTAAAAGACAAGTGGAAAGATAAGTACAATTATTAACGTAGAATGGAGAATGAAAAACTTTAAGAACTTTTAACTTACTACTTATTCCTAACAGCCAACAACGTATTTTTTAGCAAACTTGCAATAGTCATTGGTCCTACGCCACCGGGGACTGGAGAAATGAAAGCACATTTTGGGGCTACTTCATCAAATTTTACATCTCCTAATAATTTAAAACCAGATTTTTTGGTGCTGTCTTCTATTCGATGAATACCAACATCAATAACTGTTGCTCCTTCTTTTACCATATCAACAGTAACAAATTCTGGTTTACCAATGGCAACAATTAGTATATCTGCTGTAGCAGCAATTTCTTTAATGTTAGGTGTTTTACTGTGAGCCAATGTTACTGTGCAATTACCAGGATAAGCTTTTCGTGCCATCAACACACTCATTGGTGAACCAACAATATGACTTCTTCCTAAAACCACACAATGTTTTCCTTCTGTTGGAATGTTATAATAGGATAACATTTGAATAATTCCAAAAGGAGTTGCTGGTAAAAAACTTGGCAAATCCAACAACATTTTTCCCAAATTAACCGGGTGAAATCCATCTACATCTTTAGTTGGCGAAATGGCTTCGGTAATTTTTTGTTCGTTGATATGTTTTGGCAGTGGCAACTGAACGATAAAGCCATCAATATCTTCATCGTTGTTCAATTTTTCTATTTCTACTAATAAATCTGCCTCACTTGTATTGGCATCCAATTTTACCAAAGTAGATGTAAAACCAACCATTTCGCAAGCTTTTACTTTAGCATTTACATAAGTTTGACTTGCTCCATCATTACCAACCAACACCGCAGCTAAATGAGGAATTTTACCACCTCTTAGCTTTATTGCTTCCACTTCCAAAGCAATATCGCTTTTAATTTTGTTGGAGACTTCTATTCCGCTAATTATTGTTGGTTCCATAGTTTAAAATATTTTGTCACACTGAGTTTATCGAAGTGTAAAAATATTTTCTTTATCTATAGTTCGATTAACTCACTATGACAAAGAAAATTTAACTACCGCTGTTTCGGCATACTTTTCATCAGTTGAGCCATTTTCTTTTTATCGCCCATCATGCGCATCATTTTGCTGGTTTGGTCAAATTGTTTCATCAATTTATTCACTTCTTGTATGGAAGTTCCACTTCCATCTGCAATTCTTTTTCTTCTACTTCCGTTCATCAATTTTGGGTCTGCACGTTCTTTTGGTGTCATCGATTTAATGATAGATTCAATACCCTTAAAAGCATCATCATCAATGTCCATATTTTTCATAGCTTTACCTACTCCAGGTATCATTCCCATCAAATCCTTTACATTTCCCATTTTTTTTATCTGACCAATTTGATCCATAAAATCATTAAAATCAAACTGATTTTTAGCTATCTTTTTTTGCAGTTTTCTTGCCGCTTCCTCATTGTATTGTTCTTGAGCACGCTCCACCAGACTTACCACATCACCCATTCCCAAAATTCGGTCTGCCATACGTTCTGGATAAAAAATATCCAACGCTTCCATCTTTTCACCAGTACCCACAAACTTGATAGGTTTATCCACTACCGAACGAATAGAAAGTGCTGCTCCACCTCTGGTATCACCATCTAGTTTGGTTAAAACAACACCATCAAAATTTAATCTATCATTAAATGTTTTAGCAGTGTTCACAGCATCTTGTCCAGTCATGGCATCTACCACAAACAGGGTTTCTTGAGGAGAAACTGCTTTTTTAACAGCTTCAATCTCTTTCATCATTTCATCATCAATGGCTAAACGACCTGCGGTGTCGATAATTACTACATTATTTCCTTTTAACTTTGCTTCGGCTATGGCTTTTTTGGCAATGTCAACTGGGCTTTTGTTTTCTTTATCCGACCAAACATTAACGCCAATTTGCTCTCCTAAAATATGCAATTGATCTATTGCAGCAGGGCGATACACATCACCAGCCACCAACAATGGATTTTTACCTTTTTTATTTTTTAAGTGTAACGCTAATTTTCCAGAAAAAGTAGTTTTTCCAGAACCTTGCAAACCAGCAATTAAAATAACAGCAGGATTTCCTTTGGTGTTAATATCTACCATTCCACCACCCATCAAACCAATTAACTCATCGTGAGTTATTTTAACCATTAATTGGTTAGGTGAAATAGAATTAATAACGTTGGCTCCAATAGCCTTTTCTTTTACGGTGTCTGTAAACTGTTTAGCAACTTTATAACTAACATCGGCATCAAGCAACGCCTTACGTATTTCCTTAACCGTTTCGGCAACGTTAATTTCTGTAACTTGTCCCTGACCTTTTAAAACTTTAAAAGCTCTCTCTAACTTATCGGATAAACTATCAAACATTTTTTAATTTTTTCTAAGTGCGAATTTAAGATAATTTTCTGTAACTAAACAGCATGATTTATTAACCACATAGAGACATAGATTTAATACTAAAAGTTAAACATAGAAGCTTCGCTTAGTATAGGTAATTCTATGTTTAAAATTCTTGTCTATGTAATACTTATTATTATTAAAGTGGTCAATACATCTATGTGGTTTAAAGTTTTGTAATTTGTTTTATCTACATCCCTTACAGAGTAGTTATTTAATCTCACACTATAAATTCGTCGAAGTATTCTATTATACTTGCTTGCAATCATTGAAATCACAAAAGACTGATTAGTTTCAATTTTCTTTGTTGATAAAAAAATAAAACAGACAAAAGAGCTATTTGATTAGATTCTAATTTTACGTAAATATTTATTAAAACAAACTGTTATGAAATAAGCCATGAGCAAAATGTTCACTATCACCAATGAATATTTAACATGGCGATTCCATATGACCGATTTAATAAAATAAAAAATATACATATGAAAACTAGTATTGGATTAATCTCAATTTCTATCCTTATCTTTTTAAGTTCTTGTGTTCCAACCTACAAATGTGGCGAACCAATACCAGATAAAAAGATAACTGGTAGTAAAAAATTAAAAAACTTAGTAAAAGAACGTGATGAACTTTGTGTAAATTTAAAAGGAAAAGAAGCTGAAAATGCAAAATTATCTTCAGAAAAAATGAAGCTGAACAACGATTTAACTGCTTTACAAAACCAACATCAAACATTAAATGAAAAATACAACGGTTTAATGAGTGAAAGCAGTTCTCAATCCGACCAATATAACAAAACGTTAAAAGAAAAATCGGAGGAATTGGCTAAAAAAGAACAATTGCTTGCCGACAGAGAAAAAGCGTTGAAAGAAATGCAACAAATTATTTCGCGACAAGATTCGATAACCAACCGATTGAATGATATTTTACGAAACGCTTTGTTAGGGTTTAACTCCGACGAACTTTCGGTAGAAATTAAAAACGGAAAAGTATATGTTTCGATGTCGGACAAGTTGTTGTTTAAATCGGGAAGTGCTGCGGTAGAAAGCAAAGGTATTGAAGCATTAAAAGTGCTTGCAGATGTATTAAATAAAAATGCAGACATTGATATTTTGGTTGAAGGACATACCGATAGTATTCCAATTAAAACGGCGTTGTTTAAAGACAACTGGGATTTGAGTGTTATCCGTGCTACATCAATTGTTAGAACACTTACCGACGATTATAAAGTGGCCGCCACTCGTGTAACGGCTTCGGGCAAAGGCGATATTTTTCCGAGAGCAGAAAACTCAACACCGGAAGGAAGAGCAAAAAATCGAAGAACAGAAATTATTCTCTCTCCAAAATTAGATGAGATTATGAATTTGTTGAATAGTAAGTAAAAAAATGTCCAGACCAAGTGTTAAAACCATAAAAAAAGAAGAGTTCCTAATTGGGGCTGGACATTCACTCTCTAATTCGTTTGATTTATTTGATGATGGAGCAATATTAAAAGAAAAGGGGCGGTTAAGCAGAGCATATACATTATTTCAACTCAGTATGGAAGAAGCTGGCAAGGTAATCTTACTACTTGATGGATTTACAATGTTGAGTATACACGAAAACAATTCTGGCTTTTTTGATAAAACTAGAATTGATGATTATTATAAAAAATTAGATAATATTTTCTACGACCACAGTAATAAAACGAAATACATCATAGAATATGAATTACTTAACCTAAACAAATTTATAGAACGTAATAACACAAACAAGGAAGCTGGAATTTGTAAACAAAGAGACGAGGTTCAAAACGATCTTAAAAAGCTAAAAACAATAAATGAGCTTAAGAACAATAGTTTATATATATCAATTGAGAATGGTAAGTTCATAAAACCAAACATAAAGATTGATTCAAAAACACTTTCATCTATTGAGCATAAGGCTTATTCCAAATTAATGCTTACGAAAACCAAAAGTTTAAGATTTCTAAAGGACAGGAAATTCGAAACGGGAGTTGACCTTGAATATCTTGATAATTTAAAATTATATAGTGAATTGAAAAAATGAGTTTCTCAGTAGTCAAAAATAAAACAGGCTACGACTCATTCTATCTCAAGCATCCGTTTGTGATTACAATATAAAAATGTAAAAACCATAAAGAAATGACTTTAGAACACCAAACAGCATTACTGGAAACACTAAAAATACGTTTTGAGCAACACAAGAACCGACACCAAGGTATGGATTGGGCTAGTGTGGAGGCTAAACTAAAAGCACAACCTCAAAAATTATGGTCGCTAAACCAAATGGAAGAAACTGGTGGCGAACCGGATGTGGTGGGTTACGATAAAAAAACAGGTGAATACCTTTTTTACGATTGTGCTGATGAAACCCCAAAAGATCGCAGAAGTGTTTGTTACGACCAAGAGGCACTAAACTCGAGAAAAGAACATAAACCAAAAAACAGTGCTGTTGGTATGGCAACCGAAATGGGTATTGAGCTATTAACCGAAGAACAATATCGAGAACTGCAAAAATTGGGGAAATTCGATACCAAAACATCGAGCTGGTTAAAAACCCCTGCTGAAATTAGAAAACTTGGTGGTGCAATCTTTGCCGATTTCCGCTACAGCAATGTATTTGTCTATCACAATGGTGCCGAATCGTATTATGCAGTGAGAGGGTTTCGAGGTTCACTAAAAGTATAATAGTGTATAAATAAAAGGCGAGTATAAACTCATACTACGAAAAAACATTTTTGCCGCAACGTTCCCATAGCCCCGAAGCTATCGGGATAACTTTTTATTTTAAATATTCGTATTCGCTAATACACCAACTTAGCTTTATACTCGTATTTTTGTAACCCTTCGCAGCTTGACATTTTAAATTTTCTTTTCTGCATTTTTCATACAGAATTAGAAAATGTTAATGGCACAGCGATAAAATCACTAAGTTTGATGAACTCATAACATTCCATTTTAAATATTCGTATTCGCTAATACACCAACTTGGCTTTATACTCGTATTTTTGTAACCAGAAGAAAAAGTACAGGATAAAAGATGAAAGAGTTTTTAAGCCATTTAGTAACCGAGTTTAAATTACCGCTGGGAAATCCAGTGCTCATATTTTCTTTAATCCTATTAATTATTCTGCTCTCTCCTATTTTGTTGAAGCGGTTAAATATTCCTGGAATTATCGGTTTAATTATTTCTGGCGTTATCATTGGTCCTTTTGGGTTAAATATTCTCGAAAAAAACTCAGCAATCGACCTTTTTTCAACCATTGGTTTGTTGTACATCATGTTTATTGCTGGACTTGAGTTGGACATGAATGAGTTTAAAGCAAATCGAAACAAAAGCCTTTTGTTCGGATTTTTCACTTTCATTTTTCCATTAACTATTGGCTTTCCTGTTTGTTATTATTTTCTAGACTACGATTTTAATGCTAGTTTCTTAACCGCAAGCATGTTTGCTACACACACACTCGTTGCCTACCCCATTGTCAGCAAGTTAGGTATTTCAAGAAATCAAGCGGTAGCCATTACCGTAGGCGGAACTATTCTTACCGATACCGCCGTTTTAATTATGTTAGCTGTAATTATGAGCAACAGTCAGGGAAACCTAAACCA
Source organism: uncultured Vicingus sp. (assembly GCA_964360245.1). Lineage (GTDB taxonomy): Bacteria > Bacteroidota > Bacteroidia > Flavobacteriales_E > Vicingaceae. The sequence continues at coordinate 492 of CAYHWX010000019.1, read as the reverse complement.
AGAATTTTGGATTCGATTAATCGTTTCACTGATAATTTTTTCTGCCATTATGTTTTTGGTAATTCCAAGAATAGCAAAATGGTTCTTTCGTAAGTTGGAGAGTGAAAAACACTCGCATTACATTTTTGTTTTAGCTGTTGTTTTCTTTGCTGCTTTTTTAGCACAAATGGCTGGTATTGAGCCAATTATCGGAGCATTTATTGCTGGGTTGGCTTTAAACAAGCTTATTCCCCGCTCTTCTGCCCTTATGAACAGAATTGAATTTATTGGAAGTTCATTATTTATTCCATTTTTCTTAATAAGTGTAGGAATGTTGGTGGATGCAAGTGTAATTTTTAATGGTCCGGCAGCCTTAATTGTGGCAGCAACATTAACTGTAGTTGCCTTATTTGGCAAGTGGTTTGCTGCTCTTTTCACACAACTCGTGTTCAACTATTCAAAAACACAACGGCAACTTATTTTTGGTCTTAGTAGCTCTCATGCTGCTGCAAC
>CAYHWX010000018.1:0-43039 GCA_964360245.1 uncultured Vicingus sp. | reverse complement strand
TCAGCAGGATGTTGAGCAATGGGAAGCCAACAGGGCAACACAATTGGCTGATTTTAAAAAATCTACAGAATACAAGGCTGCTGAACAAAAACATGTAGCAGCTTATGAAAAGAATTTAGCCGCCTACAAAGTAGCTGTTAAGGAATGGAGGGAAGAGAACCAAAAGCTAATGACAGCACAAGGAGCAGCAATGGATAAGCTTGGCATTACGGATAACAATGCTATGGACAATTATGTGTTTGCATTTAACAACCTGCAATGGATTAATGTAGATAGGTTCTATCACTTAGAAGAAAGTCAGAAAGAAACGTTGGTAATGAAAACAGACAAAATAGGGGATGAAAGAGTACTGGTGATGTTTAACAACATTAGAAGTATGTTGAGCATGTCTGTCAACCCCGCTACCAACACTTATTTTTTAAACGATTTTCCTAAAATGGAGCCTGCGGTTATCTTTTCTTACAAAGTAGAAAATGGTAAACCTTATATGTGTATGAATGTTGTTGATGGTTCTAATAACTATCAATTGGAATATGAGCCTACTTCTTTTTTGGAAATCTCAGCCATCTTAAAATCATTTGAAAATAATAAAGGGAAAGGGTAAAAACAATTCTTTTGGAATGATTAGGGGAGGTCTGAAAAGGGTTCCCCTTTTTTTATGAAAAAAATTATAGATTTACTACACTTCACATTAGCAAGTAAAAGATTGTTTTTCCTTTACTATTAGGATTCCAATATAAATCAAATTAATTTCTTATTTTTATTGTGGTTTTTTAATGATATTTTTATATTTATAAAAGTCTATCCAGATTATTATTTTAATAAGTTATAAAACATGCATAAATAACTATTTTTTCTAATATGAAATCAACTTTTCTTATCACCTTTTTTCTTCAATTGGCATTATTAGTAAATGCACAGTGGACAACAAATTTATCGTTAAACACTCCAATTTGTAACTTAACTGGTTCTCAACGTGATCCACGAATCATAAAAGATGGCTATGGTGGAGCATTTATTGAATGGAAAGATTCAAGAACCGGCGTTCCGGATATTTACGTTCAACGAGTAAATAGCCAAGGTGTTACTCTATGGACGGTAAACGGTGTTGGTGCCTGTACTGATGCAGCAGACCAAAGTACTCCTTCTATCGTTGATGATATGGCTGGAGGATGCATTGTTACCTGGAGCGACTGGAGATCTGGAATTGAACGAGATGTTTATGCACAACGAATCGACTCGCTGGGAAATATGTTATGGACAGTAAATGGAGCAATTGTTACCAATAAGAATGAAAGGGAGCATAATGAAAGAATAATATCTGATGGTGCAGGTGGGTGCATTATTGCTTGGGAACAACAAAATACTATCAACTATGAATGGGATATCTGGGCTCAAAGACTGAACAGCAATGGAATACCACAATGGACTGCTGGTGGTATTCCGTTAAGTACAACATTTTCCAATAAACGTAATCCGAAATTACAGAAGGATGCATTTGGCGGAGGTTATATTACTTGGCAAGATTTTAGAAATGGTTTTGATTACGATGTTTATGCACAACACCTAGATGCAAACGGAAATCGTCTTTGGGGTAACGCTGCTTTGGCGATATGTAATGCTACTAACGACCAGAATAATCCAAAAATAGATCCCGATAGTTTAAGTGGTGGCGTTTATATCGCTTGGGCTGACGAACGAAATATTTCCAATGAACATGATGTTTATTGTCAACGTGTTGACCCAAATGGTAATTTTTTATGGGCAGTGAATGGAGTTGCTTTGTGTGCAACAACTGGTAGTCAAACAGCAGTTGATATTCTTGCAAATCCTGCAATTGACGGCGTAATTGCTACATGGAAAGATGATCGTAATGGTAATTCAGATATTTATGCACAACGATTAAGCAGCATTGGAGTTGCACAATGGACAGCAAATGGAATTTCAATATGTAGTAAACCTTTAGTACAACGTAATCCAAATATTACTTTTGATGAAAATGGAGGAGCAGTAATTGTTTGGGAAGACAGTATTAGTGGAACCCTCAATGATGTTAGTGCTCAACGAATCAGTAGTACAGGAATCATTCTGTGGACAGCAAATGGCGTTGTTGTAAGTAATAATATAGCTGTACAAAGTGCACCAAAGAGTACTACCGATGATGCTGGAGGAGTTATTGTAGTTTGGGAGGATTATAGGCAAGGTGCACGAGATGTATATGCACAACGAATTTATAATAATGGGTCACCTGAGGTGGCTATTAACGAAATTCAAAATCCTTTGTCAGATTTGTATGTTTATCCCAACCCATTTACCAATAAATTTTCGGTTGAATTTTCTTCAATACAAAGTGGAACGGTTACCATTTCATTGTTAGCTATTGATGGAAGAGCGATTTTAACGAAATCAGTTAACGTAAATCATCCCAATCAAATTGGTAGCTATGAGATTGAAACTGGTGATATCGCTAAAGGAATTTACTTTTTAAAACTTTTATTCGAATCACAAACAATTACTACTAAGATAGTGAAATACTAATTTTAAGATTATGAAAAAATCTTTCATTTTTGCTCTGTTAACTTTATTGTTGTTTTCGATGCCTACAATAGCTCAAACATGGCAGGATGTGGGTGGTGGTACAAGTGGAAGTTCTCACGGGTTGTTAACTTATAATGGTAAACTGATTGATTTAGGAAGTTTTAATAACGTTCCATGTGATCGTGTAGCTGCATGGGATGGATCATCTTGGAGTTGTTTAGGAAGTGTTGTGGTTGGTATTGTTGCAAGAGCGGGGATAGTTTGGAATGGAAAACTGGTGGTGGTAGGTGATTTTTGGAATAATTTTCAACCTTGTGTTGGATGCAATGGGTTAGCTGTTTGGGATGGTTCTACATGGTCTCCTTTAGATCAAGGTTTTAATAACGATGTACTCACGTGTACCATTTATAATGGTGATTTAATAATTGGAGGAGACTTTACAGAGGCAAATGGAGTTCCAATCTCTAGAGTAGCTAGGTGGAATACTACAACTTCAACTTTTGAATCTATGGGCACACCTGCTAGTTTTGATAATGATGTTCGTTGTATGGTAGAATTTGATGGAGAACTTTATGTAGGAGGTGACTTTAGCAATGTAGATGGTAATGCACCAAGTGATGGATTAGTTAAATGGGATGCTGGAACCCAAACATGGGTTGGTGGAAATTCTGGAGTTGATTTGGTTGGTGGTGTAAATGAAACCATAAGAGTACTTTATGTGAATCCAAACGATGGTAATTTATACATGAGAGGGCATTTCACAGCACTACAAGATGGAGATTCTCTTAATCCAGATGCTAACATGAGAGGTGTTGCCATGTATGATGGTTCAAATTGGTTTCCGCTTGGTACTGGATTAAATGACTATTGTCGAGCAATTCATGAGTACAATGGAAATCTTATCGTCGGCGGCTACTTTACTACAGCAAATGGGGTTGCTTGTAATAAAATTGCGAAATGGATACCATCGGCACAAACTTTTAGCCCTATGGGGTTAGGTTTTGATGCTGTAGGGATTGATGAATATGTTAAATCGGCTACTGTTTGGAATGGGATATTTTTTGCTGGAGGAGCTTATACGCAAGCAGAAGGCAATCCTATGAATTATATTTCACAATGGTATGAGGTTCCTACATCTTCTCCAACTGCTTTTTTCACCGCTTCCTCTACAGTTGAGTGTGAAGGTGGATGTGTAAATTTTACTGATAACAGTACAAATGCTCCAACCTCATGGACTTGGACATTTCCTGGTTCAACAACACCTGGTTCAACCAACCAAAATCCTTTAAATATTTGTTATCCAACAACTGGAACTTATGCAGCTAAACTAGTTACTTGCAATTCTAATGGTTGTGATAGTACGACTGTAAATATTACAATAAGTGGTGTTTCTATTGCTAACCCTCTACCTATATTAGGTTGCGATAGTTTACTTTACAATAGTTTAATATATTATACCACAACAATAGTAAGTGATACCAATTTTGGCGGGGCAGTGAGTGGATGTGACAGCATAACAAATCAACAAATTATACTTAATAACTCAGTAGTTGCAAATCCTTCAGCAATCAATGGATGTGATAGTTTACTTTACAATAGCTTAATGTATTATGCCACAACAATGGTAATTGATACAAATTTTGGTGGGTCAATGGGTGGATGTGATAGTATTACTAATCAACTAATTACAATTAATAATTCAATAGTTACTAACCAACCTCCTATTATTACTTGTGATAGTGCACTGATAAATGGAGTTTGGTATTTTACTTCTCAAACTGTTTCTGATTATTATTCTGGAGGTGCATTTAGTGGGTGCGATAGTACAGCTATTACTATTTTAACAATTAATAATGTCGATGTATCTACTAATACTAATTCTAATACAATAACTGCAAACGCAACAAATGCAAGTTATCAATGGTTGGATTGTAATAGTGGGTATGCTATTATTTTTGGAGAGACGGCTCAATCATTTATTGTTTCAATGAGTGGAAATTATGCGGTAGAAATAACTCAAAATGGATGTACAGATACTAGTGCTTGTGAAAACATCATTATTTCAGGGTTTAATTATTTGGATAGAAATCAAGGGCTTATCATATACCCCATCCCTTCAAAGGATAGAATAAACCTTATTACCAAATTAAATAAGGGTACTATTGAAATTATAGATATTATTGGCAAACCTATAAAATCATATCCTAGTATTTTAAAATCGGTTGATATATCGGAACTATCAAGTGGAATTTACTTCTTAAAAATAATAACAGAAAAGGGTACAATAACTGGTAAGTTCATTAAACAATAATATTACTACCTTTTTTCCTGCAATCTACACGATTAAATTACAATTTTAGCGTTATTTTCTTTTTCGTTTAAAGAAGTTTTTAAAATATGCTTTATAGTTATTTCTATTTTGTTACTTTAGTTTTTTAGTTTCAAATTTGATAAATGAAAAGCATTTTTTATAGTTTGTTTTCTTTAATTTTCTTTCAAGGAATTGCACAAACATTTTCTCCCTCAGAGCAACATCAAATAGATAGTATTAATGCTATAATTAACAACCCTTTAAGCCACGATACTGATTTGGCTAGTGCTTATGGAAATTTATCTATTATATTATATGTTTCAAATATTGATACGATAATACCACTTTGCAGTAAATCAATTCGGATAGCTGAAAAATCATTAACTAAAAACCCAACAGCAAAAGTTACTAAATCACTCAAAAATTCTATTTCAGATGCCCTCAATAATATTGGTTACGCATATATGGATAAAGGCGATTTCTCTCAAGCATTAAAATACTTTCACAAAAGTTTGAAGATTTATGAAGAAACCAAGAATAAAAAAGGAATAGGAGATTCATATAATAACATTGGAATGGTCTATGATTATCATGGAGACTCCAAGTTGGCGTTAAAATATTATCATAAAAGTTTGAAAGTTTATAAAGAAATTAGAAATAAAAAACTAATGGCTGGTTCTTATAATAACATTGGGTTTATTCATAAAAGTATGGGGGATATTGCACTAGCTTTAGAATACTATCACAAATGTTTAAAAATTTTTGAAGAATTAGGGGATAAAAGAGGCATGGCTACTTCATACAGTAATATTGGAACAATACATTACAAGCAAGAGAATTTTATTTTAGCATTAGCTTATTACAAAAAAGGATTAATAATTAGAGAAGAACTTGGCGATAAAAAAGGTGTAGCTCAATCTTTAAGCAACATTGGGTCTATTTATAAAATTCAGAAAGAATTATTATCGGCTTTAGAAAATTTTCAAAAAAGCTTAAAAATTCAAGAAGAAATTGAAGATAAGCAAGGTATGGCAACTTCATTCTATAACATTGCTATTATTCATCAACATAAAAATGAACTAAGCATCGCTTTGGGTTTCTACAATAAAGGTTTGAAGATTTTCGAAGAAATTGGAGATAAACAAGGAATTGTTAATTCTTTAAGTGGTATTGGGAAAGTAGAATTATTGCAAGGAGCTATTAAACCCGCACAAGAAAAAGGAGTAAGAGCTTTAAAATATGCAAAAGAAATAGGTTTTATAGATCAGATTAAATATTCTGCAGGACTTTTATATGAAGTAGCTCAAAAACAAAAAAATTGGCAAGAAGCACTAGTTATGCGAAATTTAGAAATACAAATGAGAGATAGTATTGCCAGTGATGAGAACATGAAAGCAATTGCTAACCAACAAGCCAAATATGAGTACGAAAAACAAAAAGCGTTAGATGATGCAGAAAATGAGAAACTAATAGTAATAGAACAAGAAGCAAAAGAAAAGCAACAAGTAATTACATACGCCACAGGAACAGGTTTAGGTTTAGTAGGTATCTTTTTATTTTTTGTAATAAATCGATTAAAAGTTACTCGTAAACAAAAAGGAATCATAGAAAAAGCACATCATTCATTAGAAGAAAAGAATAAGGAAATAATGGACTCCATTATTTATGCCAAACGAATTCAATCTGCAATACTGCCTCCACAAAAAGTAGTGAAAGAATATTTACCCGAAAGTTTCATTCTTTATAAACCAAAAGACATAGTTGCAGGAGATTTTTATTGGATGGAGCACAAGGATGGAAAAGTATTGTTTGCAGCATGCGATTGCACCGGACATGGAGTTCCTGGAGCGATGGTTAGCGTAGTTTGTAATAATGGTTTAAATCGTTCTGTTCGTGAACATGGTTTAACCGACCCCGGAGAAATATTGAACAAAACCCGAGAAATTGTAGTTCAGGAATTTGAAAAAAGTGATGAAGAAGTAAAAGATGGAATGGACATTGCGTTATGCAGTTTAGAGTTTAAAGTTAAAAGTTTGGAGTTTGATAAAGAACAACACGAAACTCAAACCGAGCTTGCGAGCTCAACGAAGTTAAACCAGAACCGAGCTTGCGAACTTAACGAAGTTAAACTAGAAACCGCAGCTATACTGCAATATTCAGGAGCAAACAACCCTTTATGGATAATTCGACCTAGCGTTATTGCGAATGCAACAGCCAGTCCCGACTTCTCGGGAAAGCAATCTCTACAAAATAAGCAGATTGCTCCACTTCCTTTGACCGTTAGAAATGACGGAAACTTTGAACTTATTGAAATCACCGCCAACAAACAACCAATAGGTAAATTCGATAACCCAGAACCTTACACAACACATACCCTTGAACTACAAAAAGGAGATTCCATTTACATTTTCTCAGATGGTTATGTTGACCAGTTTGGAGGCGAAAAGGGTAAAAAATTTAAAGCTAAAGCTTTTAGAGAATTATTACTCAGTATTCAAGATAAATCAATGGAACAGCAAAGAATATTAATTGATGTAGCATTCGAAACTTGGAAAGGAAATGTTGAACAAGTTGATGATGTTTGTATTATAGGAGTAAGAATATAATATCTTTGCCACATGAAATTAAGTACAAGTCTTCTTTTTACTATTATTTTTAACTTACTTGTTATTAATTGTTTTGCTCAAAACGAAAAAATAGATTCGTTAATAACACTACTTAATAAAAATTATGAAGATACAGGGAAAGTAGCTGTTTTAATAAATCTTTGTAGAGAAAACAGAAAAATTGGCGAATTTGATAAGGCACTTCAATACGGAAGAGATGCATTAAGTTTAGGTAATAAAATTGCCAACACAAGTTCAAATACAAACAAAGTACAAGTCACTAAAAATTATATCGCTGATGCCCATAATAATATTGGAATTATTAGCTGGAATCAAGGTAATTATGATAAAGCTTTTGAAAATTATTTTGCATCCATTAAAATTAGAGAAAATGTAATAGCTCAAGCAATCAAAACAAACAATTTAAAATTATTAAAATCTGCCAAAAAAGGACTTTCAGCTTCTTATAACAATATGGGGCTTGTTTTCGAATCGCAAAATAAACTCGATAAAGCCATAGAAAATTACATGATTTCACTCAAAATTCAAGAGGAAATAATGGATAAACAAGGAGTAGCGAATACATACAACAATATTGGTGTTATTTATTACAATCAAGAAAATTACGACAAAGCATTAGAAAACTATTTAGTTGCCCAAAAAATATATACCGAAATTAAAGATAAACAAGGCGTTTCATCTGTTTTAAGCAATGTAGGAGTTGTCTATAAATATTTGAATAAATATGATAAAGCACTTGAAAATTATATAACATCACTTAAGATAAGAGAAGAAATTAATGATAAAATTGGTGTTGCTAATTCCTATAGTAATATTGGAAGCCTTTATTTGGCTCAAAACAAAATCACTGAAGCCAAAAAATATTTTATTATAAGTTTAGGACTTTCTAAAAAATTGGGTTCCAAAAATGAAATAATGGTAATGTATCATACACTATCCATGTGTGATTCTACTATCGGTAATTACAAGGAAGCATTGAATTATTACAAACTATTTAAGCAATTTAACGATTCGATATTTAATGAAGAAGGTCTTGAAAAATCAATTGAAATGGGAATTCGTTTTGAGACTGAAAAAAAAGAAGCACAAATAAAATTATTGGAAAAAGAAAAGGAAAAACAAGCTGCAGTTTCAATTGCAGAAAAAAAACAACAAAAAGCGATTCTGTTTTTTATTGTTATTATTTTGTTTTTAGTAATAGTATTTTCAATTTTTATGTATAATCGCTACAGGATTACTCAAAAGCAAAAAAGTCAAATTGAAGAACAAAAAAAAATTACGGAGCAACAAAAAAGCTTAGTAGAAGAAAAAAACAAAGAAATTACAGATAGCATTCAGTACGCCAAACGAATACAATCTGCTATACTTCCTTCCAAAAAAGCAGTGAAAGAATATTTACCAGAAAGTTTCATTATTTATAAACCAAAAGACATAGTTGCTGGAGATTTTTATTGGATGGAATCTTTTACCGTCATTGCGAACGAGGAACGAGTGAAGCAATCTGCAAATAATGAAAAGATTGCTTCTTCTGAATCGCTTCGCTCTCAGAATCGCAATGACATTATACTATTTGCAGCAGCAGATTGTACAGGTCATGGTGTTCCTGGAGCGATGGTAAGTGTAGTTTGTAACAATGCATTAAATCGTTCTGTGCGTGAACACGGTTTAACAGACCCAGGTGAAATATTAAACAAAACTCGAGAAATTGTTGTTCAAGAATTTGAAAAAAGCGACGAAGAAGTAAAAGACGGTATGGATATCGCCATCTGTAGTTTAAGGTTTGATGTTCAAGGTTTGAAGTTAAATAACTCAGAAACAATTGCTTTGCTGCAATATGCAGGAGCAAATAACCCTTTATGGATAATTAAAGCAATTGTTAACAACCTCAAACCTCAAACCTCAAACTTTGAACTTTTAGAAATCACCGCCGACAAGCAACCAATAGGTAAATTCGACAATCCAGAGCCTTACACCACACATACTTTTGAACTACAAAAAGGAGATACCATTTATATTTTCTCAGATGGATATGCAGATCAATTTGGAGGCGAAAAGGGGAAGAAATTTAAAGCCAAAGCATTTAAGAATCTGTTGTTAAACATTCAAGAAAAATCAATGGAAGAAGAACGAATATTAATCGATGAAACATTCGAAAATTGGAAAGGAAATATTGACCAAGTTGATGACGTGTGCGTGATAGGAGTAAGAATATAATATCTTTGCCACATGAATTTAAGTACAAGCCTTTTTTTTGCTATTATTTTTAACCTTCTTTTTATCAATTGTTTTGCTCAAAATCAAATCATAGATTCTCTTACTATTGAATTAGATAAATCCAAGCAGGATACAACAAGTATTAGAATTTTAATCAAAATTTCTGAAGAATATCGATTTTCAGATCCAGAAAAATCTGAAGAATATTGCTTAAAAGCATTAAAAATTCAAAAGGATACCAACTCTGTAGAAAATAAGAAAATTTGGGCAAGAATTAATGATAACATTGGTATTTCAAAAGCAATTAGAGGAAATTATGAAGAATCTATCAATTATTTTTTTAACTCACTTAATGTAAGAGTAAGAATAAAGGATATGGAAGGAGTTGCAACTTCTTATAATAATATAGGAAACATTTACAAGGCAACTGAAAGAAAAGATGATGCCTTAAAGTATTATTTAAAATCATATGAAATTTTTAAAGGATTGAATGATGAAAAGTTATTAAGCATGGCTTTGAACAATATTGCCACTATTTACGCTGCACAAGAAAAATATGATAAAGCATTAAATTATTATCGGCAGGCAGAAGCAATAAAGATTAAATTAAATGACACAAAAGGATTAATATACTCTTATAACAATTATGCTGTAATATATGATTTGATGAATGAGTTGGATTCAGCATTATTTTACAATGAAAAGGCTGAAAAGCTACTTATAAAAGATGAAAATTATGACAATCTCCTTAGTGTGATGGCAGTACGAGCCAAAATTTATACCAAGCAAAAAAAATATGATGTAGCAGAGGAATTATTATTAAGATGTATTGATTTAGCAATAGAGAAAAATTATCCAAATCGCCTAATGATGGCTTATGGGTATTTTATTGACTTATGCATTGAAAAGGAGAATTATAAAGATGCATACAAGTATTCGAAATTACATACAGAGGTTAAAGATTCGTTGTATAATATACAGTACGAAAAAGAAATTGCAAATCTTAATGTAAAGTATGAATCAGAGCAACAAAAACAACAAATATTACTTCAACAAGAACAACTCAGGAAAGAAAAAATTATACGCTACGCTGTTGCAATAGGAGCTTTAATTATTTTTCTTTTAGCATCATTAATATATGCCAGATACAGGGTAAAATCGAAATTAAACAAAAAGTTGAATGAAAAAAATGAAATTATTGAAAAAAAGAATAAAGAAATTACGGACTCAATACAGTACGCCAAACGAATACAATCTGCAATACTTCCCCCCAATAAACTAGTGAAAGAATATTTACCCGAAAGTTTTATTCTTTATAAACCAAAAGACATTGTGGCTGGAGATTTTTATTGGATGGAACATAAGAATGGAAAAGTGCTATTTGCAGCATGTGATTGTACTGGACACGGCGTTCCTGGTGCAATGGTAAGTGTTATTTGTAACAATGCATTAAACCGTTCAGTTCGAGAACATGGGCTAACCAACCCTGAAGAAATATTAAACAAAACTAGGGAAATTGTAGTTCAAGAATTTGAAAAGAGTGATGAAGAAGTAAAAGATGGGATGGATATAGCACTTTGTAGTTTAGAGTTTACCCGACAGAATGGCTTTGTCGGACTGGGGAACGGGCTGGAAGTTGCTAGTTGTGAGTTGAAGTATGCAGGAGCCAATAATCCACTTTGGATAATAAGGAATTGTCACTCTGAGCCTGTCGAAGGGCGAACTACCGAAAATATATTTCGACTAGCTCAGCATGACAATAAATACGAATTAGTTGAAATTACTGCCAACAAACAACCTATTGGTAAATTCGATAACCCAGAACCCTATACCACCCACACTTTTGAACTACAAAAAGGAGATTCCATTTATATTTTCTCAGATGGATATGCCGACCAGTTTGGAGGTGAAAAGGGAAAGAAATTTAAAGCCAAAGCATTTAAGAATCTGTTGTTAAACATTCAAGAAAAATCAATGGAAGAACAACGAATATTAATTGATGAAACATTCGAAAATTGGAAAGGAAATATTGACCAAGTTGATGATGTATGCATAATTGGAGTTAGAGTATAATATGAGACTATGGCTATTATATTGTTTTATTATACTTGATTTTGTAATTGCACAAGGTCAAAACCAGCGTTTTAAAAAATTATCTATCAAAGAAGGGCTAAGTCAAAGCTCGGTAAATTGCATTATTCAAGACAGAAAAGGATTGATTTGGTTAGGAACACAAGATGGTCTAAACAAATATGACGGTTATGAATTTACCCATTATAAAAAACAAAACGCAGATTCAAATAGTTTGCCCGACAACAACATTCAAGCACTTTTTGAAGATTCAAACGGAAATATATGGATAGGAACTTATGGCGGTGGTGTTGCAATATATAATCCTATAGCTAACGAATTTAAACGTGTCAATTCATCTAATTCAAAACTTTCAGATGATATTATTATGTGTTTTGCAGCTTATCATAACGCTATGTATATTGGCACTAAAAGAGGTGGTTTAAATGTGTATGATTTTATAACAGATAAAGTTACTCCAATTGAAATAGAAAATAATTCATTGATTCAAATACGAGATGTAGAGGTTTTTAATAACGCCATTTATGCAGTTACGAGTATGGGAGGAGTTCATATACTTGAAAAAAGTATTTGGGTAAAAATATTAGATACTATTCAAATTCAAGTGATAAAACCTATTGGAAATCAACTGTGGTTGGGAGGTAGTCATGGAGAAGTTTTTTATAAAGAGAATAGCCGTTATAAATTTAATACATTAAAGCTTGATGAATTAAATGGTGCTGGAATTTGGGGAATTTCTCCAGACAATTCAGGCAACTTGTGGATAGGTACTTTTGGCTCTGGACTATACAAGGTTAACCAGAAAGACCATAACATCGTTAGAAAATATACTAGTAATAAAGAGGACGTGAACTCTATTAGCCATGATGTAATTCTTTCTTTGTTTAATGACAAAGATGACGGAATATGGATAGGAACGCTGGGTGGAGGAGTTAATTATTTCGAACCTAACAATCAAAAATTTAAACACTATAATGATGTGAGTGGATTAACCAACAATGTGGTGATGTCTTTTTTAGCAGAAAAAGATAAATTATATATTGGCACTTATGGTGGAGGGTTGAATGTATTAGATATTAAAACCAATCAATTTTCAGTAATTAAAGAAATTGATGCTAAAATTATAAGAAGTATTTATAAAGATGAGGAAGGTATAATTTGGTTAGGAACTTATGGCGATGGTTTGTTAAAATATAATCCTGTAAGTAAAGCTGTAAAACAAGTTTTAAAAGAAGTTTCTGCTGATGTTTGGTGTATTGCTGAAGGAAATAAAGATGAGCTTTGGCTAGGAACATGGGGAAGTGGGTTAATAAAGTTTAATAAAATTGATTTCACTTTTAAGCAATATCTAAAAGACGAAAAAAATAATTCGATAAGTGAAAATACGGTATTAAGTATTGCAAAAAATAAGAAGGGTAACTTATGGGTAGGAACATATGGTAGTGGGTTAAATTATTTTGATTCAAAAACTGAAAAGTTCAAATTTATTGGATTTGAAGGAAAAAATAAACAGGAAACAAACAACAAAAAAATTAGAAGTATTTATGTCGATAAAAACGATAACCTATGGATTGGAACTGATGGTGGAGGGCTAAATTATTTTAACAATAAAACAGCAGAATTTAAATACATTACTACCGAAAATATGTTGCCCAACAATGTAGTTTACGGAGTTATTGAAAATGACAATAATATTTGGGTTTCAACAAATTATGGAATAAGCAGGTACACCATCAACAATCAATCCATTACAAATTTTGATTATGATGACGGCTTGCAAAACAATGAATTTAATCAAGGAGCATTGTATATCAACGATGGAATAATTTATGCTGGAGGCATCAATGGATTTAATATTTTTAATCCTAAAAATGTTGAATTAACTATAAAAAACACAAGCACGATAATAACTTCAATGAAAGTGATGGGGAAAGAATACAACCCTCCAATTCGTTATTTAGATAATATAAATCTACATTATTCAGCTAACTTTCTTTCTTTTCAATTTTCTTATTTAGATTACTCAGGAAAAATAGTTTATAGATGTAAATTGGAAGGATTAGATAAAGATTGGATTTATTTGGAAGATAGAAATTACATTAATTACACCAACCTTCCATCAGGGAATTATGTATTAAAGTTTCAGGGTAAAAGAATGGGCGAATGGACTAATAAATATTCCACATTAACTATTGTAATTCCACCACCGTATTGGCAAACAGTATGGTTTTATACTCTATCAATTTTATTGGTGTTAATTTCCCTTTATTTATTTTATCTCTACAAACAAAGAAGTTTGAGAAGAAAGAATGTTGAATTAGAAAGTCAAGTTAGAAAAAGAACACAGGAAATTCAACATAAAAATATTATTCTTAAAGAACAAAAGCACGAAGTAGAAGTTCAAAAAGAAATAGTAGAAGTTAAGCACGCTGAAATCCAAGCATCTATCACTTATGCAAAACGAATTCAGTCAGCCATTTTACCACCTAGTAAAGTAGTAAAAGAATATTTGCCAGAAAGTTTTATTCTTTATAAACCCAAAGACATAGTTGCAGGAGACTTTTATTGGATGGAGCATAAGGATGGAAAAGTACTTTTTGCAGCTGCTGATTGCACAGGACATGGTGTGCCAGGAGCAATGATATCAGTGGTATGTAATAATGCACTTAACCGCTCGGTGAGAGAACACGGTTTAACTGACCCAGGTGAAATACTAAACAAAACTCGAGAAATTGTTGTTCAAGAATTTGATAAATCGGATGAAGACGTAAAAGATGGGATGGACATCGCACTTTGTAGTTTAGAGCTTAAAGTTTCGAGTTATGAGCTGAAGTATGCTGGTGCAAATAATCCATTATGGATAATTAGAAATGGAGAAATAATAATTACAAAAGCAGATAAACAACCAATTGGTAGGTATAGAAGTTCGGATCTTTTTACCACCCATACTTTTGAATTACAAAAAGGAGATACCATTTACGTTTTTTCTGATGGATATTCCGATCAGTTTGGTGGCGAAAAAGGAAAAAAATTTAAAGCAAAAGCATTTATAGAATTGTTGTTAAGTATCCAAGAAAAACCAATGGAAGAACAGCGAATATTTATTGACGATGCTTACGAAAAATGGAGGGGAAATATCGAGCAAGTTGACGATATTTGTGTGATAGGTGTTAGAATTTAATACCAAAATTCACCTATCATAATTTTTGTTTGGAAGAGTTTAAACAATCTTAATTTTTTTTAAAAAGATTTCTATATGGTTAGAGCATAAAGTTTTTCATCAAAAATGGTAATTATAAATTTGATATATGATATAACTCATTTTTAACCTCATACGATGTCTTTAATTTCGAGACCAAACAATTAGACGAATATTGAACGTAGGTAATTATAAAGCATTTAATAAATTAAAAAATGAAAAAACATTATTCAGAAGAGTACAGTGTTAGAACTTTGATTGAAAATTATTGTACAGATGAATGGAAATTTCTAATAAAAGAAAATGAAGAAAGAATCACATACCCTAAGGGAGTTATGATTTTTAAAGAAGGAGAAATTGCAAAACGAATTAAAATAGTAGAAAAAGGAAAAGTCAAAGTTCATTCTACTATTGATAGTGAAAATGAACAAATTTTGCGATTAGCTGCTGATAAACAAATTCTAGGACATAGAGCTTTTGGAGGAGATTTTAAATATTCAGTTTCTGCAACTACACTTACCGAATGTGTAATAGTTAACATTCCTCTTAAATTATTTTTAAGCATTTTAAAAGCTAATAATACATTTTGTTATCATTTTATGATGTTTTTTGCAGAAGAATTAAAAAATACAGAACAACACATTAAATTGAATGGAGCAAAAAATCTTCATCAAAGAGTAGCTGCTGCAATTTTAGATAATTTAACTGCTTTTGGTTATGATATTGTAGATAAAAAAACATTGGCTTTCACACTTTCTAGAAAAGATTTTGCTAGTCTTTCAAACACAACTTATGAATCTGTTGTTAGAACTTTAAAGACTTTTAACGATATGGGTTTAGTGAAAATAAAAAATAAACAATTAGAAATTTTAGACGAAGAAAAATTAATAAAAATTTCTACTTTAAATTATTAAAAAACTCCTTCAATAGCATATAATTTTAATTTTAAAATCTTTCCATTTTAAATTTTATGTATTTCATCATACTTTAATATGTTGTTTAGCATATTAAAAAGCTATTTGTCAATAGAATTATATTAATTTTGCTCTTGATTTATGAAATCACAAAGCGAAATATATAAGCTTCTTTTTGACAATGCTGGAGAAGGTATGGTAGTAACTAGTGATAGAGGGGTAATTGAACTTTTAAATCCTCGACTTTTAAAAATGTTCGGTTATACTGAAAAAGAGTTAATTGGAAAACGCATTGAAATTTTAGTTCCAGATGCTGTTAAACCAAATCATAAATCTCATCGTGACAACTACTCTAAAAACCCAAATCATAGAAGAATGGGAGCTGATATGAATTTATTAGCTCAAAGAAAAGATAACTCTCAATTTTCTGTTGAAATTGGTTTAAATCATTGTTATGTTGGCAAAGATTTAAAAGTAGTTGCCATCATTACCGATATAACAGAAAGAGTTTTATCACAAGGTAAATTAAAAGAACTTAACATAGAGTTAGAACACAAAGTAAAATTAAGAACCATTGAGTTAGAAAAGAGCCAAAAACTTTATTATTTAATTTCAAGCAATTTCCCAAGAGGAATAATCAATGTTTTTGATAAAAATTTAAATTATGTTTTTGCGGAAGGTCAAGAGTTGGATAAATTAGGGTTAACTAGCCAAAGTTTAATAGGCAATAACTATGTGATAAGGTATAAAAAATCTTTGGCAGAAATAGTTAAGAAGAAATTTCTTACAGTGTTTAATGGAGAAAGCACTTCGTTTGAATATGAAGATGGTGATAGTTTTTATGTGGTAAATGCAGTTCCTCTAAAATCTTCTGATGGTTCAATAGAGCAAATATTGGTTATTGAAAAAAACATTACAGATTCTAAATTAGCGGAGCAAGAAATTATAAAAAACTTAGAAAAAGAAAGGCAACTCAACGAATTGAAGACAAGATTCGTATCTATGGCTTCTCACGAATTTAGAACACCACTAAGCACGATACTATCTTCGGCAACATTAGCTGAAAAATACGACACTATTGAACAACAAGAAAAACGTTTAAAACATTTAGAAAGAATAAAATCTTCTGTAAGAAACTTAACCTCCATCTTAAACGATTTTTTATCCATCGATAAGTTAGAGGATGGTAAAATTGAAATTACAGAATCTAAATTTTTTATTTCAGAATTAATGAAAGAGGTTGTTGAAGAAATGGGAACTTATCTTAAGAAAAAACAATTTATCACTTACCAAGCAAATGTTATTGATGGATTGATTGTTTTTTCTGATAGAAACGTTATTAAAAATATCATCTTAAATTTGTTATCTAATGCCAGTAAATATTCTGTAGAAGGAAAAGAAATTGCTTTAAACCTTTTTGAGTTTAAGAAAGGAATAAAAATAGAAATTGAGGATAAAGGAATAGGTATCCCAAAAGAAGAACAAGCTCAACTTTTTAGTAGATTTTTTAGAGCAAGAAATGTGATAAACATTGAAGGAACAGGGTTAGGGTTAAACATTGTAAAGAAATACCTCTCCTTAGTTAATGGAGAAATTTCTTTTAAAAGTAAGGAACATGTTGGTACAACATTTTCAGTAATAATTCCAAATATTTTAATATGATAAAAAAAATTTTACTCTTAGAAGATAACCTCGAAATGAGAGAAAATACTGCAGAGATACTTGAATTAGCTAAGTATAATGTTATAACAGCTTCTAATGGAAAAGAAGGAGTTGCTTTGGCAAAAGAACATATTCCAGATATTATAATATGCGATATTATGATGCCAGAGATGGATGGTTACGAAGTTTTGTCAGTTTTAAGTAATGACTCTAAAACATGTACTATTCCTTTTATATTTTTAACTGCTAAAGCAGAAAAAAGCGAGTTAAGAAAAGGTATGAACCTTGGTGCTGATGATTACATTACTAAACCATTTGAAGAATTGGAGTTATTAAATGCTATTAAAAGTAGGTTAAAGCGAAGCGAATCGCTGAAAATGGGTTACGAACAAAATTCAACTGGAATTACAAATTTCATAAACGATGCTCAAGGACTTGGGGAGTTAGATAAACTATCCGAAAACAAAAGAGTTAGGCATTACAAAAAGAAAGAGGTTATTTTTTACGAAGGAGATTTTGCTAATGCTATTTATTTTATCAATTCTGGAAGAGTAAGAACTTATAAGGTAAATGAAGATGCAAAAGAATACAGTGTTGCTTTAAGTGGACCTGGTGATTTTATTGGTTATTTATCTATTTTAGAAGGAGATACATATATGGAATCAGCTGAATCTATGGATGATATAGAAATATTAAAAATTCAAAAAGAAGAATTTACTGATTTACTATTCAATAACAGAGATATATCTAACCGTTTTGTTAAAATGTTAGCTCACAACATTATTGAAAATGAAGAGAAATTACTAAACCTTGCTTATAATTCGGTTAGAAAAAGAGTGGCAGACTCTTTAGTTGAATTAGAAAAAAAATATAGAGGTGATAGCAAGGAAAATTTTGTTATCTCCATTACAAGAAATGAGTTGGCAAGCATAGTTGGAACTTCTACTGAAACGGTGATTAGAACACTGTCAGATTTTAAAGATGAAAAATTGATAGAAATTAAAGGAAGTAAAATAACAATATTAAAAACAACTGCGTTAGAAAATCTAAGGAATTAGCCACTAAAAAGTTTCACAGTTTTTACACAAAGGAATTTGCTCTTTTTTTCCTTCCAACAATAATTTTAAAAACTTTTGTCGTTCTTCACATTTGTAAATATCTATAAAGTCTGTTTCCATTATATTACCAATCACTTGTTTAGAGTTAAGGTCGATACAACAAATAGTAACATCTCCATTAGGTAGCAATACCATTTGTTCCATTAACAAAGTACAACCAATCTTGTATTTTTTATTGGGCACTTCCAGGTTTTCAATATCTCCTCCCCAATTGTGCAATCTTCTTAATTCATACCAATCCAAAAGAGTATATAATTCTTGAAATTGTGGATGCATCCAGTTGGTATGAATAGGTTTATCACTCGTAATACAAGAAATAGCAGACATTTTAACTTTACTTTTTTTCTCCTTTCTTATCTTATCAAAAGCTTTAATATTTTTATAAAATATTTCCCAGTTGGAATTGGCTCTCATTTCTTCAAAAGCTTCAGGAGTTCCACCATCAAAACTAACTCCGAGTAAATCTACCACATCTAAAGCTATAATATCCTCTGCTAGCTTTTCTCGCAATAACATTCCATTTGTTAAAAGATGTATCTCAGGAAATAGCATATTTTTTTCTTTCGCTAAATCTTTATATTTTTTTATTAGAGCCAACATCTCTAATCTTTTGGGATGCAGCAAAACTTCTCCACCATTGTAAAGATTAATTCTTTTTATTCCACCATACCTTTTGTCGGTGATAAATCCATTTAAAAATTTCTCTAATATTTCAGCAGTAATTAAATCCTTTGCTTTGTTATGATCTAATGAACAAAAATGACACCTTAAATTACATTGACTGGCAAACTCAATGTTAACTTCCCTAACACTTAATCCTTTCTCACCTTTCAGTAACTTATAATAATAGAAATAATTTAAAGCAAACTTAAGACCTTGTAATGTCTCCAGAATAGCCCAAATAATTGGCTTCTTGTAAAATAATCGTTTAAGAAAAAGTTTAAATTTTATATACATCTGTGATTCATTATAGGTGGCAAAATTACATTAAATATATGATATAAATCACTAGCGATTAATGGATATTATTTAAGGGGAGTTCTAAAAATTAACATTTAAATTCCCCTCTATCAAGAGGGGGTAGGGGTGTGTAATCAAAAAACTCTATTTTTAGAACTCCCCTTAAATTGAACCCTAACTTTTATAAAATATTTTTTTGGTAAGCTCCATCTTTTAATACCGACCAGCATTTTATTTTTAAATCCTTAGCTTCTTGTTCCAATCTTTCAGAATTATAAGTAGAGTTGGAAGCATCTATCACAATTTCTTTTACATCAAAAATAGAGCATAATTTTTCTATAGATAATTTTGTATTTTTTGTTAGAATCACTAAATCAATTTTTATTTTTTTGCTATTATTCTCAACCCTAAATTGATTGTCAATAATAGCTATTTTGTAATGATAGAATTGAAAATAGTTGTGCTTATTAAATAAATTTTTATTATCGATGCGATAGATGTTCGATAATTGATTCTTCTTAATAAGATGGTCTAATGGAATCACTTTTTCTTTTTCAACTCCTTTGTCAATCCAGTTGTTTTGTACATTAAATAACAGCTTACTTTTGTTCTCAGTAACTTTAATGTCTGAAATCAAAATGTTGTCTTTACCATCAATAAAATTAATGGCAGAATTTTGAGGAATATTATAAATAACCAACATTTTCTGTTCTAAGGTAGAATACCTTAACCAAACTGAGGAGAGGAGAAATAAGATTAAAAAAGAACTTCCTAAAACAATAAATCTAAATTTACGATAGGCAATTAACAAAATTAATGAAGCAATAACAAGGTAAATTAGCCAAGCATCAATAACATCAAATCTAATATTATTAGTTAAAGAAAATGGTAATTTATCAATAAAACTAACTGAATAATTTAAAAATTGAACAACATATTTTAGAGCAATAGCTAAACAATCTCCTACAACAGGTATAAATGAAAAAAATAAGGCAGCCAAGCCTAAGTATAAAATAAATACAGATACAGGAATTACTATTAAGTTAGCCAACATAAAGTAATTCGGAAATTGATGGAAGTATAATATTCCTAATGGAAAAGTAGCAATTTGAGCAGCTATTGAAACGGCAGTTATCTCCCAAATTTGTTTTGATAACCACCACTTAAAATTAAACCATTTAATTATCCAAGGTTGCATTAATACAATTCCAATTACTGCTAAATAAGAAAGTTGAAAACCAACATCTTTAAGTAATAGAGGATTATAGATTAACAACACTAAAGCTGACGTAGCTATGGTGTTATAGAAATTGGAATTCCTACTGGTAATTTTTGCCACAACAATAAAAGAAAACATAATTGCAGCTCGCAATACACATGGTGATAAGCCTGTAATTAATGAATAAAACCATAATATTAAAATCAGTATTATTCCTTTGATAGATTTGCCATATTTAAATTTTTCTAAAAAACTTAAAATTTTACTAAAAATGAGAAAAATAACGGCAACATGTAGTCCTGAAACAGATAGCACATGCATTGCTCCTGCACTGGTATAAGCACCTACTAGCTGAGCATCAATAGTATCTTTATAACCTAAAATTAATGCAGCCGAAACTGCTAACTCATTACCTTTTATTCCTTTTTTTTCGAGAATATTTATTAAATATTTTCTACAATCATCGGCTAATTTAAATATGCCTAATGTGGAAGATTTTTGAATTAATTTCCAATTATCAGAACGTAAATATGCTTGTTGGTAGATTAAGTGAAATGACAGGTAATTCCTATAATCAAATTGGTTGGGGTTTTTGGGTGGTGGAACATTCTCTAATTTTGGTTCAAAAGAAATGATGTCTCCTATAGTTAGTAAACTGGATAAATTATCTTTCTGTAAATAAACAATCACTTTTCCATTTCCTGCTATCCAGTCGTTATTACTTTTTACTCCTTTAATAGTAAGAATAGTTTTTACCGATTTTTCTTTTACTTGTATGGGTTCAGTTACTTCACCAATTATTAATTGATTGTTTTTTTCTGTTAATAGATTTTCTACCAATTTTGTGTCTTTATATTTTAAACTGGTTAGGTAAGCCCCAGCAAATGCAAAGTTTAAGTAAACCAGCACACCAAATATCCATCTTAATTGATAGTTAGTATTTAATCTTTTTATTATCAGCAATGTTAAATAGAAAATAAATACTATTCCAAATAATAAGAGCAGATACTTATCGTTAGGCTTAAAATAGATAACACTCATAATCCCTCCAATAAAAGGAATGAGCAGCCGTAACAAAGGAATATGATTTAAATTGTTAATCATTAACGAAGCGAATTTATGAGATTTGTCTATTAATTAATAACTTAAACCGATTATTCTTAACTTTGATTAATTACTTAATAAATTTTATTATGAAAAATATAGCAATCGTACTCGTTACCTTATTTTTTAACACATTTGCTTTTTCACAAGCTAATGAAGAATCAGAAGATGGTTACAGAACTCATTATGTCATATTAATAGTGAAAGAAGGAGAGGTAAAAAACTCTTTTAATGAAGGCATGGGAATAACTGCCAAAATAGGAGAAAAAACAGTTACAGGACGTTGGTATTTTAAGGCTGAACCTGATGTGGTGGTGGTAGTTGGTGATAAAGGGCAAATTTTAGGAGAAGTAAAATTGAATGAACAAAAAACTATTAAATTAGAAACAGACGAACCACAGAGTAGTGGTGGAGGCATGAGTTTTGGAATAGGAATAGGCCCAGTTGGTGTTTCTACTGGCGGTGGGGGTGGTGGCCCAACTTACATTTCCTATAACATGGATAAAAATGAAGCCACTTTTGACAAACAAAAAGAAACCAAAGAAGAAAAGATAAAAAGAGAATACAACGAAAAAAAAGAAATGGAGCGACAAAATAAAGAAATTGAACGTCAAGCCAACAAAGACAAAAAGAAAGGTAAATGAGAAATTTACTGTTCGTATTATTTTTCTCACCTCTCTTTAGTTTCTCTCAACTTGTTGAAGAAAAAATAAAAACACTTCAACTTCAAATTGATGCCATTGAAATCCAAAGAAACGCAATTCAAGAGAGTATTGATGAATTAAAACTTCAAAAAATTCGTGAAGACATTTTAACAATAGGTTTACCAGAAGTTAAAAAGGGTGAAGAGGTAATTACTCATTCAGCTTATAGCTTAGTTTATTCCGAGCAACATGAACAAGCCAAATGGGTTGCCCACATTATTATTCCCGACATTATTAATGGGAAAGAAAGTAGATCAAATAATTTTAAAGAAGACACTTTAATAAAAACTGGAAGTGCAACAGAAAAAGACTACTTTCTAAAAACATTAAAAGCTGGAACTAAAGATGATTATGAATACGATGGATTTGGATATGATAGAGGCCACTTAGCTCCTTCGGCAGATTTTAGGTGGAGTAAAAAAGCAGTATCCGAATCTTTTTACTATTCTAATATGTCGCCACAATTGGCTGAATTTAATCAAGAAAAATGGGCAGATTTAGAAGGTTTATTGCGTGGTTATGTTTACGACCACCCCGAAACACAACTTTATGTAGTTACAGGACCTTTATTAAACGATAGTTTAGCTAAGATTGAACAAGGGTTAAATAAAGTAAGTATTCCCAAGTATTTTTATAAAGTGGCACTGGATTTAAAAAACAAAAAAGCAATAGCTTTTATCATGCCTAATGCAGCCATACCTTATCCCATATCAAGTTTTGCAGTGTCTATTAATGAAGTTGAGAAAGTAACCGGAATTAATTTCTTTTATCAATTGGATGATGTGTTAGAAGAAGAATTAGAAAGCCAAAAAAATATTTCGGATTGGGTTCCCGAAAAACAAAAAAGCGATGTTGACCCAGTTTATCCACCAAGTTTACCTCCTGGAACTTTTAATACCATTCAGGCACAACAATTTATGGGAACTAACAAAAAAGTTACCATAATGGGTACCGTCGTTAGTGGACGAACTACTAATAAAGGTAATTTAATGTTTTATTTAGATAAAAAATATCCCAATACAATTTTTACTGTCTATATTTTAAAACAAAACATCATCAATTTTAGCTACGACCCATTAGAAGAATGGTTGGGTAAACAAATTACCTTAAAAGGAAAAATTTCTGATTTTAGTGGTGTTCCAGCAATGACCATCGAAAAAGAAGAAGCGGTAGAAATACCACAAAATGGTAAAATGATACTAGTAATAGGGGATGAGTAAGTTTTAGAATAGTTTTCTGTTTTTGTCATATTGAACGCTAGTTGTTTGCAATTTTTTATTGCACAAACAACTGAAGTGAATCATTTTTTGTTTTCTAGAAAAACTGTTCTTCTCTCAATAAAACGAGGGTAGCACATTCTCTACGGCTACAAGCATTTTAAATTTATACTATTGTAGATAGGGCTGTTAAGCAACTATTATAGTAAAATTTGTTACCTTTGTGTAAAAACAACAAGCCATGACAACCATAACTTTAAAAATTAACGACAATTCATCTGCTGGGAAAACTTTTTTAGCTTTTCTTAAAAACTTTGTTGCTAAAGAAAAAAGCGTAGAAATTGTAAATGTGCCTAATGCTGGATTGCAAGAATCAATTGCCGATTATAAAGCTGGTAGAGTTATTAAAGCAAAAAACGCTACCGAATTATTGAAAAAACTTAGGGCTTAATGTATCAAATTATTGCCTCCAATAAATTTAAGAAAGATTTTAAGCTTTGTTTAAAAAGAGGCTTGAAAGAAAATTTATTTAGTGAAGTATTTTGTTATTAGAAAAACAAGGTAAACTACCTTCTAAATTCAAACAACATAAATTAGTAGGTAATTATAAAGGCTTTTGGGAGTGCCATATACAGCCCGATTGGCTATTAATATGGGAACAAGATGAAGAAATTAAATTAATTTCTTTACATAGAACTGGAACACACGCCGATTTATTTTAAATACAGCAGTTCTTCGATATACTCCTTATTTTATAAAAAATTAGGATTTAAAAAATAAAAACAAACACACCGTAAAACACAGACTTACTGATAGTAATGTTGGTCGGCACACAACAACTTTGAAAACACGATATTAGCGGTTGCAAAATTGGCTAATAATCAAAAAGTTATCAAGAAATATCGATTTAAAAAATGCTTCTTTTAATGGTAAAATAACCTTGAATGAAGCATTTTTTCTTTTCTAGGTTGGTATGCAAAAAAAAACGGATAAAAAGCTGTAGCCTTTTATCCGTTTAATTTGATGATTATTACTTTTATTTAATCCCTTTTAACAAGTTTTGGTAAAATTGTCCAACAACTGGCATTAACTTTTTTTCGCTGTTGATAGCACTTACTAAACCTAAAATCCAAAAAATAAAAACACCAATGTATGCGATGTTAATTAACATGGCAATTATCCATCCCAACACAGGAATAAATATTAAAATAAAACTAGCAAACATCATACAAAAGCTAGTAATGTATAAACCTAATGCTTGTCGGATATGAAATACGCCTAATTCTGATTTATTTTTTTGATCGGAGTTCATTACCATTGCAATAATAAATCCGATAAGTGTACAATAACTTAATATTGCTACCATTTTTCCAGGATCTTCCTGAGGTGTTGTACCTGTTGTGTTATTTTCCATAATAATATTTATATTTTTTTCAAATGTATTAATTAATAGTTATAGTTATCAAATTTATTATTTCATTTATTTCATTCGGGTGAAACCATTGGTACTCATTATCTTTATTAAACCAATTGATTTGCCTTTTGGCGTACCTTCTAGTGTTTACTTTGATATTGGTGATGGCTTCTTCTAGGGTACATTTATTAGCTAGAAAATCAAAAAGTTCGGTATATCCAACTGTTTTTAAAGCATTTTTGTTTTTAAAATCAAGCACACTTTTTACTTCAGCTAATAATCCTTGTTTCATCATTAAATCAACCCGATGGTTAATCCGTTCAAATAATTCTTCTCTATTTCTGTTCAATCCAATTTTTAATACTTTAAATGGCCTGGTTTGTTTGTTCCCTTTTCTTAATTCAGAATAAGGTTTTCCAGTTATCATACAAATTTCAATTGCTCTAATTAATCTTTTCACATTATTTAAATCAATTTCTTGGTAAAATTTGGGGTCGAGTTGTTTCAGTTTTTTTTGCAATAACTCAATTCCATATTTTTGATAAAGAATTTCTAATTCCGCTCTCAATTGTTCATCTCCGCTAGGTAAATCGTCGTCAAAACCATCGCACAAAGCATCAATAAATAAACCAGAACCGCCGGTTAGAATTACAATGTTATGCTGTTTAAAAAGCTGATTTAATACAACTAACGCGTCTTTTTCAAAATCGGTTACGTTGTAATCTTGTTGAATGGAAATGGAATCTATAAAATGATGGTTGATGTTTTGTTTTTCCTGTTGGGTAGGTTTTGCAGTACCAATGGCTAATTCTTTATAAAATTGCCTCGAATCGGCTGAAATAATTTCGGTGTTAAAATGTTGAGCAATTTGAACACAAAGTTGTGTTTTTCCAACTGCTGTTGGTCCAGTAATAACAACCAATAAGGGTGTCATTGTTCGTAATTTTCATAATCATCGTAACCTTCCGAAATATCATCAGCTGAATATTCATCATCCATGCTGTCTTAATTTTCAGATAGCAACAATTCATCTTCAATGGAGTAGTTATTTAGGTCTTCAGATTTAGCGTTTTGTTTTGGTGCTTTACCTTTAGCGCAAGTAATTTTTGGATAGGAAGTTCCTTTTTCATTCACAACAATTTCGGTTAAAGCAATAAAGAAATTCCATAGGTTTAAAAAATCGTAAGTATAAACCAAGTGCTGTCCAACAAAATTAACTTGAGTTTTAATCTCTGTTTCACTCATAATCAACACTTTTTCGCCATCTTCTTCGGTTATTTGCATGTCGAACAAAGCAATTTCTTGTCCTTTGTTCCAATCTTCATCACTTACATAAAAGGATGCCATTTGCGAATTATCAAACTCAAATGCTTTAAGAATAATTTGATGAAAATCTTCAAAAGTTTGTGTGCTTTTTATTTCAATATCCCTAAAAATAGCATTGTCACTATTGTCTTCAATTGTTACTCTAAATTTGTAAACGCTCATTTATCAATGTTTTGTATATTATTTAATAATGTATTACTCATGGTTACTTATTTGTTTTTGTAGGTATTCGTGAGTTCGCTACGCTCAGTTGATGCTACTTCGAGGTTTATTTATTATTCATTAATTATTTTTCAATAGCTACTAAATTAAGCTCTTTTCCTTTAGCTATCATAAATTGATAAGCAGATTTATAATTATTTTCTAAATCACCCTCTAAAATTGCTTCACGAATGGCATCTTTAATTAAACCAACTTCCCTACAAGGCTTCAAATTAAATGTTTCCATAATCAATTCACCTGAGATGGGTGGTTGCCAATTTCTTAGGTTGTCTTTTTCTTCCACCTCTTTTAGTTTGTTTTTAACAAGTTCAAAGTTATTTAAATATCGTTTTACTTTTTCTGAATTTTTGGAGGTAATATCTGCACTGCACAACGTCATTAAATCATCAATATCTTCACCTGCCTCAAACAGAAGTCTTCTAACTGCACTATCGCTTACTATGTCTTTTACTAAAGCAATTGGACGCAAATGTAGTAATACCAATTTTTGAACATATTTCATTTTCGCATCTAAAGGCAACTTTAAATTTTTAAAAATAACAGGAACCATTCTTGCTCCTTTATCTTCGTGTCCATGAAAAGTCCACCCTTGCTCATTTTCAAATTTTTTGGTAGCAGGTTTTGCAATGTCGTGCATAATTGCAGCCCATCTTAGCCATAAGTTATCGGTTTTAGCACAGATATTGTCTAACACTTCAATGGTATGGTAAAAATTGTCTTTGTGTCCTTTTCCGTTAATAACGTCAACTCCTTTTAAATTATCAAGTTCTGGAAAAATAATAGCTAACAATCCCGAATCAAACAACAATTTAAATCCGATGGAAGGAGTAGCAGCAAGAATAATTTTATTCAGTTCATCAGTAATACGTTCTTTAGAAACGATAAGAATACGTTCTTTGTTTTCGCTAATCGCTTTTAATGAATCTTTGTCAATTGTAAAATTAAGTTGGGTAGCAAATCGGATGGCACGCATCATTCTTAAAGGGTCATCAGAATAAGTAATAGCGGGAGAAAGAGGGGTTTTAATAATTTTTTTTTCAATGTCTTTTAAACCATCAAATGGGTCGAGTAGTTGACCATAAGTTGTTTTGTTTAAACTTATTGCCAATGCGTTGATGGTAAAATCTCTTCGATTTTGATCGTCTTCTAAAGTGCCATTTTCAACGATAGGCTTTCGAGAATTTCTATCGTATGATTCTTTTCTGGCACCTACAAATTCAATTTCAAAATCTTGATAATGGAGCATGGCTGTTCCAAAATTTTTAAAAACAGTAATTTTTGTATTTTTTCCTATTTTTTGAGCAACACCTTTTGCCAGTTCTATTCCTGAACCAATAGCTACCACATCAATATCTTTGCAAGGTCGGTTTAAAATAATATCACGAACAAACCCACCAATCACATAAGCTTCAATTTGCATTTCATTTGCTGCTTCTGCAATAATATTAAAAATAGGATGTTGAATGTGTTTTTTCAATTCACTCATGTTTTGGATGGCAAAAATAACCATTCTAACTATTTTCTGATGATTTTAATTTCTCCAGCCAGTCCGAG
Source organism: uncultured Vicingus sp. (assembly GCA_964360245.1). Classification (GTDB taxonomy): domain Bacteria; phylum Bacteroidota; class Bacteroidia; order Flavobacteriales_E; family Vicingaceae. The sequence goes on along the minus strand of CAYHWX010000018.1, from coordinate 14,645 downwards.
TTTAATAATTGAAGATGGTTGATGATTTCCAGTATCAAATTTTTGGTTAACAATAAAATCTACCCCAGCTTTAATTTCATCAGAAATTTCTAAAAAATTAGTTGGAGTTGTTTTATGGCTAAGGTTTGCAGAAGTTGAAACTAGCGGCTTGTTAAATCTGTAAACGAGTTGATTTACAAATCCTTCTTTTACCATTCTTAGTGCAATACTTTCATTTTCTGCTACTAAATTTTTTGCTAAATTTTTTGCTATTGGGTAAACAATGGTGGTTGGTTTTGTTGCAATATCAATAATGTTCCAAGCTAATTCTGGCACTTCAACTACCTGTTTATTCAACATGGCATCGTTTGCAACCAACACAATCATGCTTTTAGTGTCTTCACGTTGTTTTAGTTGATATATTTTTTTTACGGCAGCTTCGTTAGTAGCATCACATCCAATTCCCCAAACGGTATCGGTAGGATAGAGGATGAGTCCACCCATTTTCAAAATTTCTATACATTTATTTATTTCATTAATCATTATCTTTTAATTTTTTATAAACAAAGCCACAGCCTCCACATGAGCTGTGTGAGGAAATTGATCAACTAAACTTAGTTTTTTTAGTTCGTAACCTGCATTCAATAATTCTTCCATATCTCTTGCCTGTGTAGCAGGATTACAACTTACGTAAACTATCTGTTTGGCATTTAATTCCAGTGTTCTAATTAATGCTTTTTTAGAAATTCCAGCTCGTGGTGGGTCTAAAATAATGGTGCTTATTTTATTTTGGTATTCAGGGTATTCATATAAAAATTTATTGACATCGGCAGCAAAAAATTCGATGTTATGAATGTTGTTGATGTTCGCATTTTCTTTCGCATTAATAATGGCTTCTTCAACAATATCAACTCCAATAACTTTTCCTTTGGTTTTAGTGGCAATTAATTGACCAATAGTTCCAGTACCACAAAATAAATCCATTACTAAACCATCGGTAGTATTATTGTTATTTTCTAAAGCGTAAACAATGGCTTTGCGATACAGCAACTCCGCACATTTTGGATTGGTTTGAAAAAAACTTTGCATACTTATTTCAAAGGTTAATCCCAATAATTCCTCTTTTAGTACATTTTTACCAAATAAAATGGTTTCGTGTCCAAGTCGGGATTGAGAGTTATCTCCAATATCATCATTTACGGTATGTAATAAACCAGCTACTCTATTTTTAAATAAGTCAATAATCAAATTAGTAAAACCATCAAAATCAAAATTTGCCATTCCTTCGCTACTGGTAACTAGTTTAATCAGAAATTGATTGGTTAAATAACTTTTGCGAACTACTAAATATCTAAAAAAACCAATTTTTTTTGGTGGATGCCAAGCAGGTAAATTAGTGGCTTCACAGAACTGACGAATTTCTTTTAATTTGTTTTCAAATTCAGCATCAAATAAACCACTGTCTTTTTCTAAATTTTCTACTATCCACCACGTTCCACGTTTCTTAAATCCTAAAGCAAAACCGTCAAATTCTTCGTTTTTTTCAATATCATATCCAATAGCACTAAAAGAATACTCCATTTTATTACGATAATGCCATATTTCAGGAGATTCGATATATTCATCAAAAACTGTTGCTAGGTTTTTTACTTTTCCAATACGTTGGTATAATGCTAAAGCCTGTGATTTTTTTTGTTCTTTTTGAAGTTCAATGGGCAATTTTGCAAATGGTGATCCAGAAATTGCTTGATAAGGAATCTCAACTTCATCAGAAGAAGGGATGATGATAGCTACTAATTTACATTCAGCAAAATTCTTTTTAGATTTAACAACTCTTGCACTTACCTTTTGTCCTTTAATGGTGTTGGGTACAAACAAAATAAAATCTCCTTTATCTGTTGGTATTTTGGCAATGCCATTTCCACCAAAAGCAGATTCAACAATTGACAACTCTACAATATTTCCCTTTGTTAATTTTAACATCTTTCCTTAATTGATTGGCAAATTTAGGTATCTTTCATTACATTTGCACAAGGATGATTTCTCTCCATTCATAAAGAGGAAAGGATGAATACTCTCCGTGATGAGTTTCAAAATTTATTTAGTTATTTAAATGATTAAATTATGGAAACAGTTATGAAAGAAAAAACAAAATCCCAAAAAGCCATTGAGCTAGAAAATAATTATGGTGCTCACAATTACCACTCTTTGCCTGTAGTGTTAGCCAAAGGAAAAGGCGTTTATGTTTGGGATGTTGAAGGTAAAAGATACTACGATTTTTTATCAGCATACTCAGCAGTCAACCAAGGGCATTGCCACCCAAAAATAATCAAAGCTTTAACAGACCAAGCCAATACTTTAGCATTAACTTCTCGGGCTTTTTACAATGATTGTTTAGGTGATTACGAAAAATATGTCACCGAATATTTTGGTTTTGACAAAGTGTTACCAATGAATACTGGTGCAGAAGCTGTTGAAACTGCTTTAAAATTAGCTCGAAAATGGGCTTATGAAGTAAAAGGCGTTGCTGAAAATGAGGCAAAAATTATTGTTTGTGAAGGCAATTTTCATGGAAGAACTACTACAATAGTTTCATTTTCATCAGATCCAACTGCTAGAAAAAATTTTGGTCCTTATGCACCTGGGTTTATTAAAATTCCTTACAACGATATTAATGCTTTAGAAGAAGCATTAAAAGATAAGAATGTTGCTGGATTTTTGGTGGAGCCAATTCAAGGTGAAGCTGGTGTTCTTGTCCCTAATGATGGTTATTTGGAAGCCGCTTACGAGTTGTGTAATGCAGCAGGCGTTTTGTTTATTACAGATGAAATTCAAACAGGTATTGCTCGTACAGGAAAATTATTGGCTTGTGATTACGAAAATGTGAAACCTGATGTGTTAATTTTAGGAAAAGCATTATCTGGAGGTGTTTACCCAGTTTCAGCTGTTTTGGCTAACAATCATATCATGAACGTTATTAAACCTGGTGAACATGGTTCTACTTTTGGAGGAAATCCTATTGCTGCAAAAGTTGCTATTGCTGCCTTAGAAGTAATAAAAGATGAAAAATTAGCCGATAATGCGAAGCGATTAGGAGAGCTATTTAGAGCTGAAATTAACAAATTGGTAGCTGAAATTGACCTCATTAAATTAGTGAGAGGCAAAGGTTTATTAAATGCCATTGTTATTAATGATACCGAAGATAGCTCAACAGCTTGGAATATTTGTTTAAAACTTCGAGATAATGGATTACTAGCAAAACCTACTCATGGCAACATTATTCGTTTTGCCCCACCATTAGTAATAAATGAGCAGCAGTTGATGGAATGTGTAGCAATTATTAAGAAAACTTTAAAAGAATTTTAATAAATTAAAAAAAATGAGATTGTTCAATAATTTTTTTGAACAACCTCATTTCAAACTTTTCTTTAAAGTTAATATTATTCCTTTTTAATATCGGATGTATTTACCACAGGAGTTGCAACAGCATTATCTTTATTTATTTTTTTTAACACTTTTTTAGGTGAAACTGCTTTGCTATTACTAACAGGAGGGCTTACTACATTGTTTTGAGTAGTGTTGTTTTTTGTTGCCGTAGTAGTTGAACTGACTTTTTTGTCAGCTGCTTTTACCGTAGTAGCATTGGTAACTGGTTTTAATTTAGTGTCATTATTTATGACAGTAGCATCGCTTTTTGCTTTTGTTTGAGCATTAACATTGGCAGTACCAACAAATAATGAAGCAATAATCAATGTGCTTAAGAGTATGTTTTTCATAATTTTAGATTTAGTATTAATGAGCAATAAGTCTTTCAAATTTTATACCAAGTTAACCAAAAGAGTTGAAATAAAAAAACCTTACTAAAACTTAGTAAGGTTTTTTATCTAAAAATTAAACATTAACGCTAATTCTAGGTCCAGCAGCTACTAGTGCTTTTCCTTCTTCATTATCTGTAAATTTTTCGAAATTATTGATAAACAAATTAGCTAATTTTGCTGCTTTTGTTGTCCATTCTTCAACATTTTCATAAGTATCTCTTGGGTCTAAGATAGCTGGGTTAACGCCTGGTAAAGAAGTTGGTACTTTTAAGTTGAAAATGGGAATATTTTTCATTTCAGCTTTTTCTATAGAGCCATCAAGAATTGCGTTGATAATTCCACGAGTATCTTTAATAGAAATACGTTTTCCAGAACCATTCCAACCTGTATTTACTAAGTATGCTTCTGCTCCATTAGATTCCATTTTTCTTACTAATTCTTTAGCATATTTTACTGGGTGCAATGATAAAAATGCTGCACCAAAACAAGAAGAAAAAGTTGGAGTAGGTTCTGTAATTCCACGTTCAGTTCCAGCTAATTTTGCTGTAAATCCTGATAAAAAATGATATTTTGTTTGCTCTGGAGTTAATTTAGATACTGGAGGTAATGTTCCAAATGCATCTGCAGATAAGAAAATTACTTTTTTTGCTGGACCTGCTTTTGAAACGGGTTTTACAATGTTCTCAATGTGATAAATAGGGTATGAAACACGAGTATTTTCAGTAACTGATTTGTCACTAAAATCGATTTTACCATTTGCATCCACAGTAACATTTTCCAATAATGCATCTCTTTTAATTGCTGTAAAAATTTCAGGTTCAGAATCTTTATCTAAATTGATAGTTTTAGCATAACATCCACCTTCAAAGTTAAATATACCTTCATCATCCCATCCGTGCTCATCATCACCAATTAACTGGCGACTAGCATCTGTAGAAAGTGTAGTTTTACCAGTTCCAGATAATCCAAAGAAAATTGCAGTATCACCATTTTTACCGACATTTGCAGAACAGTGCATAGAAGCAATTCCTCTTAATGGTAAATAGTAGTTCATCATAGAAAACATTCCTTTTTTCATTTCTCCACCATACCAAGAACCACCTATCAATTGCATTTTTTCAGTTAAATTAAAAAGAATAAAGTTCTCAGAATTTAACCCCTGTGCTGCCCAGTTAGGGTTAGTAACTTTTGACCCATTCAATACTATAAAATCTGGCTCTCCAAAGTTTTTAAGTTCATCAAGAGTTGGACGAATAAACATGTTTTTTACAAAATGTGCTTGCCACGCAACTTCAACAATAAAACGAACTTTTAATCGAGTGTCTTTATTCGCACCACAAAAAGCATCAACTACATATATTTTTTTATCAGATAAACCTTTTAAAACGATATCTTTTATTTCGCTCCAAACTTTTTGTGTAATGGGTTTGTTATCATTTTTTGCTTTCTCAGAATTCCACCAAAAAGTGTCTTTAGTAACATCATCTTTTACAATGTACTTATCTTTTGGCGAACGACCAGTAAACACACCAGTCATAACATTTACAGCTCCAAGTTCTGTTTTAAAACCTACATCAAAACCTTTTAATGATGGGTTCATTTCATCATTATATAATTCATCATAAGACGGATTATAAATTACTTCTTTAACAACACTAATTCCTAAGTCATTTAATGACTTAACAATTGATTTTTTAAGGATTTCCATTCGTTGTGTTTTATATATTTTGACAAGCTAAACCCCTTAATGGGGTTATTTTCGGCAAAAGTCTGAATACTCAACGAATAACCAAAAAAATGGAATTATGTTTTATGAACTTTTATGAACAGGCTATTTATTAAAAGTGATGTGAACCATATCTGTATCTCCTACTATCTCTTTTGTAGAACTAATAAATTCTTTTTTTTGACTTGTTGATAAGTTTTTTAATGTGAAATTGTAATCTATTTCTCCCTCACGACCCCAACCTTTTTTAATTGGTTCGATTTCAGTTTTGTTCTCTTTGTTAAAGGAAATTAAGAAGGCATCAAATTTTTCTTTCAACTTACTATCAATTCCCGCACCTTTACTGATAAAAGAAACAACCATGTCGTAACCCAAAATTTCGGCATTGCTTTTTATGGTTTCACTACCAGTATTACTTGGTAAAATTTTTTCTGCACCCATGGCTTGTTCAGATTTTTTACAGGCAAATATTCCTGTTGTTGCGATTAATAGAATAAATAGTAGATTTTTACTCATTATTTTAAATTTTAGATTATTGTATTCGTGAGACTTCGTGTTCATAAGGTATGATTTTTAAATTTGTTTCTAATAGGGCAAATAGCTTGCCATTTTATATACTGCAACTTTACAAGTTTGCAAAAGCATAATTGTTTAGTTGCAGTTATACTCGATAGGTATGTATTTGTTAATTTGCAAATACTTTCTTTATCGGTATAAAGTACAAATAAAATAAAATAAAATTTAAAAATGGTTAGTATTTCAGTAAATTCGGCAACATAAAAAGAAGGAGTATGAAAAACGTAATAATTATAGCATTTTCATTATTTATTTTTGAGTCAATTTTCGGTCAGAATAAAAAAATAATCACATTAGAAGATATTTGGAAAAACCATCAATTTAGTTCAGAAACCATTGGAGGTTTAAGGTCAATGAAAGATGGCGAAAGTTATACTGTGTTAGAAACCATAGGCGATGGAACTTCTATTGTAAAATATTTATATTTAGATAAGAATAAACAAAAAGTTATTGTTAATGCATCAGATTTAGTTGACCATGATAATTTAATTAAAATAGATGATTATCAGTTTAGTTCGGATGAAACTAAATTATTAATTTCAACAGATGAAGAGGCGATTTATCGCCATTCTTCAAAATCTCATTATTACATTTATGATATTGCAACTAAATCACTTACTAAACTTACCGAAGGAAGTAAACAAATGTATGCTACATTTTCTCCTTTGGCTAACAAAGTGGCTTTTGTAAAAGATAATAATTTATACTATAAAGATTTAACAACTAATAACGAAGTTAAAATTACTTCTGATGGTGCAACCAACCAAGTTATGAATGGTTCTTCAGATTGGGTGTATGAAGAAGAATTAGTGTTGGTTAAAGCATTTGAATGGTCGCCAGATGGCAATAAAATTGCTTATTATCGATTTGATGAAAGTGGTGTTAAAGAATGGTTGATGCAAATATATGGCACACTTTACCCTAAAGAAGAACGATTTAAATACCCAAAAGCAGGAGAGGATAATTCTAAAGTAGCTATTTATTTTTATGATTTACCAAGTGCTCAAAAAACAAAGGCTAATATTGGTGAAAATTATGAATACATTTCTAGAATTAACTGGACAAATGATTCCAAAAATCTTGCCATTCAAAGCTTAAACAGGCACCAAAACGATTTAATTATTCATTTAACTGATGCAGTAACCGGAGATAGTAAAATTATTTATCAGGAAAAAAATGATAAATATGTGGAAGTACCAACCACTGATTTTTTAACCACTAAAAACCAATTTGTTATCACCAGCGAAAAGGATGGGTTTAATCATATTTACCTTTATGATATTTCTGGAAAACTAATTAACCAAATTACCAAAGGCAATTGGGATGTTACTGGTTATTATGGAATAGAAGAAAAAAGCGGTCTGTTATATTACCAATCTGCTGAAATATCTCCAATGGAACGACAAGTTTATTCCATTAAATTAAATGGAACAGCAAAAAAACAGTTGTCTTCCATGAAAGGCACCAATGATGCCGATTTTAGTAACTCATTTAAGTATTTCATTAATTACCATACTTCAGCAAACACTCCTAATTTTATTACTTTAAATGATAAAAAAGGAAAGGTGAAAAGTATTTTAGAAGATAATTCTAAATTAAAAGAAAAATTAAGTGAAGTTGAATTGACCCAAAAAGAGTTTTTTAAAATTAATGCAAATGGGGTTGATTTAAATGCGTGGAAAATTCTACCATCCAATTTTGAAGCAACTAAAAAATATCCTGTTTTAATGTATGTTTATGGAGGTCCAGGAATTAATACCGTAAATGATGCTTGGGAAGGAAGTAATTATTTTTGGTTTCAAATGTTAGCTAGTAAAGGCTATATCATTATTTCAGTAGATAATAGAGGCACAGGAGCTAGGGGGGAAGCTTTTAAAAAAGGTACCTATCTACAATTGGGTAAATATGAAACAGAAGACCAAATTGCCTGTGCAAAATATCTATCAACTTTACCATATATAGACGGTAGTAGAATAGGAATTTTTGGCTGGAGTTACGGTGGATATATGTCTTCTCTTTGTATAACCAAAGGTGCTGATGTTTTTAAAACAGCAATTGCTGTTGCTCCTGTTACCAATTGGAGATATTATGATAACATTTACACCGAAAGATATATGCAAACTCCACAAGAAAATGCAGCAGGTTATGATGATAATTCACCAATTAACCATGTAGAAAAATTAAAAGGAAATTATTTATTAATTCACGGAATGGCAGATGATAATGTTCATTACCAAAACACTACGGAAATGATTTCAGCTTTAGTCAACGCCAACAAACAATTTACTCAAATGTCCTATCCTAATAAAAATCACGGTATTTATGGCGGAAATACAAGACTGCATCTTTATAATTTAATGACCAATTTTATTATCAATAATTTATAGTTATTACTTAATTTATATATATTCGCATCTTAATTAAAAACCAAAAAAACTTAAAATTTAGACTATGTCAGAAGTAAAACTAAGCCATCCAAAAGGATTATATGTTCTATTTGTTACTGAAATGTGGGAACGTTTTAGTTACTATGGTATGCGTGCAATTTTTGTCTTGTTCCTAACAAAAGCATTATTGTATGATAAAGCATTTAGTAGTGAAATTTACGGAAGTTATACAGGATTAGTTTATTTAACACCGTTAATTGGAGGGTATATTGCTGATAGATATTGGGGAAATAGAAGATCGATTGTTTTTGGAGGTATCTTGATGGCAATCGGGCAATTTTTTATGTTTATGAGCGGTACTTTTTTTGAAAGTTTAGATTTAGCACGAATTTTAATGATGGTTGGATTAACATCTCTTATTATTGGAAATGGGTTTTTTAAACCAAACATTTCTACCATGGTTGGACAGTTATATCCAGAAGGAGATAAAAGAATAGATTCTGCATTCACTATATTTTACATGGGTATTAACCTCGGAGCATTTTTTGCTCCTTTGGTGTGTGGGTTTTTAGGAGACACAGGTAATCCTGCTGATTTTAAATGGGGATTTTTAGCTGCTGGAATAGGAATGATATGTAGTTTAATTCTATTTCTTAGTTTAAAAGATAAATACATTGTTACACCTGATGGAAAAGCAATTGGAGCTAAACCTAACAAAAAAGATGAAACTTCAGATAAAAACTCTAAATCTGAATTTACAAGCTTTCAAATTATGCTTTGGTTGGGTATTGAAATTGGACTATTTAGCCTATTCTACTATCTTGATCAAGGAATAATAGGAGCGTTTATTTTCTCATTATCAATTGCTGCTCCAGGATTTATTCTTTCTGATAAAAGCTTAACAAAGATTGAAAAAGAGCGAATTTGGGTAATTTATATTGTAGCTTTCTTTGTGATTTTCTTTTGGGCAGCTTTTGAACAAGCTGGTGCTTCCTTAACATTTTTTGCTGAAGAACAAACCAATAGAAATTTATTTGGGTCTGAAGTTCCAGCAAGCTATTTTCAATCTATTAATGCGGTTGCTATTGTAATTTTTGCAGGTGCCTTTGTTGCTTTATGGACGTTTTTAGGTAAAAGAGGTAAAGAACCAGCATCTCCATACAAACAATCGGTAGGTCTATTATTATTAGCAATCGGGTATTTGGTGATTGCATTTGGAGTAAAAGGTATTGATGCATCTACTAAAGTAAGCATGGTGTGGTTAGTAAGTTTATATTTGATTCACACTTTTGGAGAATTATGTTTATCTCCAATTGGATTGTCGATGGTCAATAAATTAGCTCCTGTTAAATTTGCTTCATTACTAATGGGTGTTTGGTTTTTATCTACCGCTTCGGCTAATAAATTTGCTGGAACATTAAGCTCTTTTTACCCAGAAACGATGGTAACTGTTGAATCTGTAGAAGGAGAACAAACTGCAAATGGCTTAGTTCTTTGTGAAAATATGGATAAAGCTGAAGAAATCGGTGGTAAAAAATATGTAAGTATAGATTTAATTTCTTTTAAAGAAGTAAAATCAAAAGAGACAAAAGCAGCAATTGTTAAAACTATTTTTAAAGATTCGTTGATTAAAGAAAAATCATTTATAGGATATAAAATTGATAGCCTTTATGCTTTCTTTATGTTATTTGTTTTTATGGCTGGTGTAGCCTCTGTGATACTATTCTTTTTATCTAAAAAATTAATTAAAATGATGAATGGGGTAAGATAGTTTTTACTCACACAAAACACATAAAATAGCCTACTATTGTTAAATATGTAGGCTATTTTTTTATCAAAATCGAAAATTTGATGGATAGATATTAAAGATATATCTTTGGTAACCTAAAAATAAAAAATGAACACAAAAGACAACGATTTTTTTAAAACGCAAGTACTAGGTCACCCAGCAGGATTGTTTGTATTATTTTTTACAGAAATGTGGGAACGCTTTTCCTTTTATGGAATGCGTGCATTGTTGGTGCTATTCTTAGTAAGTTCGTTTGGATTAGGTGGTTGGGATTGGCCCAGAGAAAATGCGTTGGCTTTATATGGAACATACATAGCGATGCTTTATTTAACACCAATCGTTGGTGGTGCTTTAGCAGATAAATATTTAGGAAATAGGCGAGCAGTTATTATTGGTGCACTTATCATGACACTTGGACATGCCAGCATGGCTATTGAATCAAGCCCTATTTTTTTATATTTAGGATTAGGATTATTAATTGTTGGCACAGGTTTTTTTAAACCCAATATGACTTCATTTATCTCTGTTCTTTACAAAGATTTTCCTGAAAAAAAAGATGGTGCTTATACTATTTTTTATATGGGTGTTAATGCTGGAGCTTTTCTGGGCATAATGCTTTGTGGATACTTAGGAGAAGTGCTCGGTTGGAGTTGGGGATTTGGGCTAGCAGGAATTTTTATGTTATTAGGGTTGTTACAGTTTACTTTGGCTCAGGGTATTTTTGGAGATGTTGGAAAAAAACCTAATAAAATAGATAAAACAATTGAAGCAGATGACCACAAAATAATTGAAGATAAATTAAATCCATTTACTTTAATTGATAAAATTATTATAATAATTATTGCAGTTGCTGGATTAACATGGGTAATTAATGATCCGTTACAGAAAATCGGTGGATTTAACGTTCTTAGTATTGGTGAAAAAGATTTCTCCAGCTATACAATAATAATTACCTTAATTCTTTTTGTTTATTTATTAGGTTCAAGAATTGTAAGGTATAGTAAAATTACAAGAGATAAAATGATTGCTGTTGTAATTTTTGCTTTCTTTATTATCTTTTTTTGGGCTTCTTTTGAGCAAGCTGGTGGCTCTATGAGTATTTTTGCAAAGGACTATACCAATCGAATTTTATCAGGTAATTCAGCTTTCATTTTTAATATTGTAGATGTTATCATAACTGTTGTACCCATTGCAATTATTACTTATGTTTTGTTTTTGTTATTTAAACAAACATTTAAAAAATACTTATACTCCAACCTGATTTTAGGTTTTAGTTTTGTATTGATATGGTGCTTAATTACATTTAAAATTTACAACAATTTTAGTACCTATTCTTATGAGATTTTTTATCCTACTTATCAAGTCACTTCCACCAATGAAAAAGGGGAAGAAACCACAAAAGATTTCGCAATAACAACAGCAACACAAGTACCTCCAAATGCAGTTCTTGCTCAAAAAACTACATTGATAAGATCTACTAATGATTTTGTTTTAAATGACAAAGTTTCTATTATTGATGTTGATAAAAAAGGAGAAAATTTTAAATACATCACTGAAGAAAAAGCTCAAGATATTTCAACAAGCATTTCAGCAACTATTGTCAAAAAAAGAGACAATGAAATTCAAATACCAGCCACTTGGTTTTTAATTTTAAACTCCTTATTTATTATAGCTTTTGCACCATTGTTTTCTAAATGGTGGGAAAGTAAATACAATCCTAAACCAGCTAATAAATATGCGATTGGTTTATTTTTCTTAGCTATAGGTTTTGCCTTTTTAGCGTATGGAGCTTCAGGAATACCTCAAGGTGCAAAATCAGCTTCTGTAAGCATGGTTTGGTTAATTTGTGCTTATTTATTTCATACCATGGGAGAATTATGTGTTTCACCAGTTGGACTTTCATACGTCAGCAAATTAGTGCCACCTAGAATGATAGCATTTATGTTTGGAGTTTGGTATTTGGCGTTAGCCATAGGCAATAAAACCTCTGGAAAAATGGGTGGAATGATTGATGAGATAACTGCAAAATATGATGTTTCAACTTTCTTTCTAATATTTACCATTGTACCTATCATAATTGGTATTATTGCATTATTATTGAATCCTCTTTTAAAGAAATTAATGCATGGTGTAAAATAATTTTGTAACTTGGTATAAAAATTGATTTGATTCAAAAAAATTAACACATGAAGATTTTAAAAACAATAACTGTATTTTTTCTGATGCTATTAGCATCTCCAATATTTGCTCAAGATGGAGTAGTAGCAATTAATCCAGAATACAAAGCACACGCTGATGGTTGGTTGGTGAATTTGGAAGAGGCACGTTTATTGTCTCTTAAAACAGGTAAACCCATCATGGCAAATTTTACAGGAAGCGATTGGTGTGGATGGTGTAAAAAATTAAAATTCGAAGTTTTTGATAAAGATGAATTTAAAAAATGGGCAGAAAAGAATGTCGTATTGCTTGAAATAGATTTTCCAAGAAAACTTCAGATACCTGAGGATATTAAAAAACAAAATGCCGGTTTACAACAAGCATTTCAAGTTACAGGATATCCAACCATTTGGGTGTTTAATTTAGGTAAAGATGATAAAGGTCAATATACTATTGATGCTTTAGGAAAAACAGGTTATGTAAGTGGTGTTCCTGCTTTTACCGAAGGTGTTGATGCTATGATTAAACAAGCAAAAGAGAAGAAAAAATAGATAGTTGTTTTGCTTAAAAGCTATAATTTTTTTTATTGTCCTAAAATTTATTTCCGAATAAATTTATATCCTAAACCAAAAATAAATTCAAAAGCTGAGTGCCAAACTTTTGCATTTCCATCAACTATAGGAATTATAGTGTATGATGTGTTGAATTTAGTTTCAGCATTCAAATAAAACCGATTAGTTAGTGGCAATTGTTTTGCTAAAGCAATATTAATGGTAGTACCTCCAACATTATAACCTAAATTAAAAAAAGATTGGTGCTGATTAAGCTCTTTGTTTCTAACAGAATTTTCAGCGTGAGCGATAACAATTCCAGCACCTCCTTTAAAAATAAATTCCTGTTTTTTAATTATTTTAAATTTAAAGGCTCTACTAATTAACAGTTGATTATAGCCATGAGATACATTGAAATACTGAATTTCGGGTGGTTTGTTTTTTAAAAATAATTTTTGATGCATCAATTCAAATTCCCAAGCTTTTGAGTTTTTCCATTTACTAAAACGGACAACCCAAAAAACAGGAGATTTAAATGGTTCAGAATTAAATTGAGCATTAAATTTTATAGTTGGGTATCCAGTTTGTTGTACTGTCATGGGAAGTGAGAAGTTTAATGGAAATCCACCATGGACTTCAAAAGACCATTCACTTTTATCTTGAGCAAAAACTATGTTAATTGATAAAAGAAAAAACCCTATTAGTGACCTTATCTTCATTTAACTGCTTTTCGTAAAGTTATTAAAAAAATAGCTACAACAATGTTGTGGCTATTTTTTTAACGTCGGCTGTATACGCAGTTGCCGGGATTCATAGCTTTATGTTATCTGGTTACCCGAAAGGTAAATAAAAAGCTCAACATTAGCAAACGCACTGGCTGGCAATTGAGTATCACAGCTTGTTTGCAGTAGCTCTTTTTATTCCTTCTGTTTGTATTTCCAGTCTTTCCATTCTGGTCTATATTCAATGTAAAGTGGATATTGTTTACCGCCTTTCTCCGTTACCAATATTTCCATTATATTGTCTTTTTTACTCGCAATGTCAGCATAATGGTTATTTATAGTATTATTCATTCTTAGGTATTCATTATGTAATACAAGAGTATTATGAAAAATATCAATCCACTCATCAAAACTTAAAGATATTATACTTGCGTGCGGGTCGTCCTTTATGTGGTTATTAGGATGAATGTGTCTGCCTAAAAAAGAATAGTTTGAATGAGCAATTGAATTTCTGATTTGAGTTCTATAGTTCTGTTTAATTATCTCATAGAGTTTTTCTGAATGAGGTTTAATCTTATCTCTTATAGATTTTCTGATTATATTTTGTCGAGTACCTGTGCTTAATTTGTCCCGATTTGATTCGGATACTTTAAAATACCAATCATAAAACTCCCCATTTAATGCTCTTGTAAACTGATAAAATTTTTTGATAATCATATCTGCTTCCCAAAATTTTAGATAAATCAACATTTCAAGTTGAATGGAGGTTTCTTCCAAATCCACAAGCTCTTCAATTTGTTTATTTCTCTCTTGTGACCATTCGTGAAGTTTTAAATACTCTGGATATGTTAGCTTTGAAATATTGGTTGTTCTGTATTTGTGTATAAATGAATAATGCGTTTGTTCCGAATGTCCTTCCGCACCAGGTCCAATTACGTGA
>CAYHWX010000017.1:0-43553 GCA_964360245.1 uncultured Vicingus sp. | reverse complement strand
GGCGATGATCTCTACGGGGGCTTTGGATCCGGCGCAGGGGGGGCATCCGAAAAAGAGTCAGACCCTGGATTCAACCTTACACAGCCTCTTACTTACATTATTCAGATTCAGAATGACGGGACCCCTGAGAGCCTTGACGATACATATGTCGTATCATGGAATACGCCGTCAGATGTCTCAGGCAACTGGACAGTTTATCTGAATGACGGCGCTGCTGACCTCACTTCCCCCGTTTCCATAAATATCAATGCCGGTTCCCTGAATGCCTATACCATGAAGGTTACCCCCAGCCCTTACGCGCCGGGCGGGGAGGTAAAGGATATCATCCTTAATATCCGCTCAGATAATGACTATGCTAAGGTTGATTCTATAAAGGCGTCTACGCGTATAAAAACTATCTATAAGGCGGATGGCATTATTGATGGGAATGGTGACAATCTGTACGACACTGACCTGGGAGGGAATGGGGGGGTATCGGCACTGAAAGATGGCAACCCTGGAGATACTGTCAGCTACAGTATAATCCTCCAGAATGATGGCAATGTATCTGACAGATACACCTTCTCACTCATCGAGCCTGCGCCGAATGGCTGGACAGTACTCATAAATGACGGTATCAGAGACCGCGATATTACAAACCCATCTTTTGGCTGGAGAACAGCTTCCTTACCATCACCCCCCAACAGTGGTAATGTTGCAGCATATACTTTGAAGATTATCCCGAAGGGGGCGCCGGTTACAGCGGATATTATCCTGAACATTCGTTCAGACAGCGGAACAGACCTTGATTCTTTAACCGCGAGACTAAATCTTAGGGCGGTCTACAGGGTTGACGGGCTCATATATGGTTTTGGTTATGATTCAGGGGGAGTGATTACAGACTACGGAGTGATGGGGGCAGGATGCGGGACAGCAGGATCAGGTGATGATAGTTACGGTGAACCCGGTTCAGGCGGTGGAGGTTGCACCGCAGTAGATATATCAGCAGGCTCTGCACGCGGGATAACGGTTGGGGTGCAGAACGAGGGGAATATACAGGACAGGTACGACTTATCATGGACTGCCCTGTCAGGTTGGACAATAGTTATGCAGGAGAGGCTCAATGATGGAAGTATCGCTGAATATAGTCCGCCGCCGGTTTCCATTCCAACAGCAACTGCAGGGAATCCCTCTGCTTATAACGGTGGTGAGATGCCATTTTTTACATTCAGGATAACCCCGCCTTCTACATTTACCACAGGTTCCCAGACAATCCTGTTTGACATCCGCTCTGCCGGGGATGGCACAAAAGTTGATTCTGTCAAGGCGGTTGTAAACAGCTCGGATACCACCCCGCCGGCCTCTGTAGTTCTGGGTACAGGAGGTACAACGGCTACGTCTGTAATGGTTTCATGGATAGCGCCGGGGGATGACGGGAATAGTGGAACAGCGGCATCGTATGACCTTCGCTATTCAACTTCACCGATTACAGAAGACAATTTTGCAAATGCTAAAAAGGTCAGAAGCTGCAGGACAGATGGAAGCGATCTTGCAAAGCCCAGGAGTGCAGGGAGTTCTGAGTCGTGTACTGTACGGCAGCTCTATGCAGATACGAATTACTATTTTGCCTTAAAGACTTATGATGAAGCAGGCAATGTATCACCTGTCTCAGCGTGTCCTGCATGTCCTGCACGCACATTGGTATCAAATGATACAACAAGACCTGGTATGATAACAGATCTTTCTGTTACAGGTACAACAAAGGATACAGTTACTCTATGCTGGACTGCACCGGCTGATGATGGGACAAATCTTGCATCGGGTCTTGCAGTAGAATATGAACTCCATTATTCAAAGAGGTATATCGTTGATGATGGCATTACACCTGGAGTCGGCCAGGTTACATTTTCTGCTGCCCCCCTTGCTGATGTTATAGATAATCTGGCGCCTCCAAAGCAGGTCGGGATGAAAGAGTGTTATATGGTATCTGTTAATAATGATATAGACACAGGTGGAGGCGTAATTGAAGACAGGACGACTAACACGAGGTTTTACTTCGCCATAAAGACGCTTGATGAGGTGCATAATAAGTCACTGCTTTCCAATGTCGCAGGCGGTCTTACGGCGCTTAATCCGTATGCTTATAATATGGTTTCTGTCCCATATAACCCAAGTCCGTCAACTCCTGTGGATGTATTTGGAGATGATGTGGGGGGGCAGTTGGCCGTCTACTGGTGGGATTCAGGGGGGCCAAACTTTGACAGCGGGTGTTATGACGGTGAGCCTGCGCCGTACAGCGGTAATCCCACGAAATATACCTGTCTGAAACTAACATCTGTCAAAGAAGGGCTTGGATATTTTTTATGGGCCCCATCCGGAAATACCATCCTTGATGTGCCGACAGGTTCTGTTCCGGCCTCTGCTCAGAGCTGTGTGGATGATACGGGCGGCTCATTTCAGTGCTATGTGCTGCCGCTGCAGGAAGGATGGAACATGATAGGCCCTCCCTTTGACAGGGAGCTCAACTTCAGTTCAAGAGATGTTGGCGGTGTAATAGAGAAGGGGTTATATGTAAAGAGGACCAGCGGCAATAATGTGAATGTGGCGACATTTCAGGATGCGGTTACAGCGCGGAACTGGATAGACAGTTCTATCTATACATATAACGGTATAAATTATACGTACGAGGTTTGTGACAGGGATAATACAGGAGAACCTGTGGGTACTGGTTGCAGTCTTGTTATGCAGCCGTGGAAGGCATACTGGATGAGGCTGCATGTTGTTGGCGGGGCGACATTTGAGTTGCTGATACCGCAATAGGGCGAGGGGGAAGGTGGAGCGTTGATAAAACGGATACTGATGACAACACTTGCTTTTCTTAGCCTTGCATGTACTGCCTATGCCTCGGATACAGACTGGCGTATGCATATCAAGGTCTCTGTCCCTGACAGCAAGGGAGCAGATGGAACGGTGTGGAACCATCTGATTGCCGGGGTCCGGGAGGGGGCGACCGACGGATTTGACAGTGAATTGGATACACTTTCCATGGTTGAGATAGATGACCCGGTTCAGTCCATGTTTATACATGGCACAACCCCGGAAGATAATAACAGTGACGGTATGATAGACAATTGGGCATGCAATGACCCGGAGACTGGATATGGGAGTTATCATTGTTCACTCTGGAGGGATATGAGACCGTTTGGGGCAACGCAGGTCTGGCAGTTTCCGGTGCTGTCAATCCTGAACGGTGGAACCGTCACACTGGACTGGTCTTTTGAGGGCGAACCTGAAAACATGGCCATTACCCTTGTTGACCTTTCTGATCCATCCGTTTCCATTGATTTACGAAATACAAGTCAATACTCTTATACAAACAACTTCGAATCAGGTAAAAGATATGGAATCCATTATTTTGAGTTACGTATGGAGGTTCAAGGGTTCTTTATACTTCCTGTTACCCTGCCTGATGCTACTATTGGTACTCTTTATAGCAAGAGATTATCAGCGGCAGGTGGTACGCCATGGTGGAGCCTTGAAGATGGGACTCCTATCCCGTGGATTGATATTGACCCTTTGACAGGTGATATTTCAGGCACTCCTTATGAAACCGGGACCTATACGTTTACGGCCGGGGTGCGCGACATGGTAACCGGTCAGAGCATCTCACGGGAGTACACGATAGATATAAATCCGGCGCCAAAGATAGATACCCCGGGCCTCCCCGGTGGTATTGCCGGAAGTGTCTATAACGCCTGTCTGTCAGTCGCAGGCGGTAGTGAACCATTGAGATGGGATATTACAGGAAACATGCCTGAAGGGCTTTCGCTTGATCAGTCGCAGGGGATCATCTCAGGGGTGTTGATTGTGCCGGGCATATATGATTTTAATATTATGGTCAAAGATATTAATGGTGCGTCAGATTCGGTATCCGTGCGGGTTACTGTTGTAGAACCTGAAGATACAAAAGCGCCTGAGGCGGTCAGAGACCTCCGTGTATTATATCTTACTGAAACTTCAGTACTCCTTCTTTGGACTGCACCGTCAGACAACAGCCTCACAGGCACTGCCGCCATATATGACCTCCGTTATATGGAAGATTGTACTGATTCATCCGGGTTGGATTGGGATAACTCTGCAGAAGCGGGCAATGAACCGAGGCCGCAGGCTGGCGTGTTTCATACATATACATTGACAGGGTTATCACCGGATACACCGTACTGTGTTGCCATAAAGAGTATGGATGCAGGAGGATACACATCTACTGTGTCAAATATAGTCACATTGCCCTCTTTATCTGAATATGGCATATCAGGATTTGTGGAATCTTCTTCATCAATTTCATTGATGAAAGGGTACAATCTTATATCCTTCCCGTTGATGCCTGTACCTAATGGAAGAGATTTACTCAGTCCAGTCCTGGGCGATAATGTTGCCCTCTATCGCTGGTATTCATACTATCCCGGTCTTACACCTCCCCAGTATTACTTAGAGGATGTTATCCTGCCTGGATATGCATATTTGCTATATTCTGATGCAGATAATATTATTTTGAGTATTAATGGCCTGCTGATTGAGGGGCCTGAACATAAGGCAGTGTTGCAGGAGGGGTGGAATATGATAGGAACACCCTATAATAAGTCAGTTATGTTGAAAGATATTGTGGTAAGAAATAATACTACAGGTGAGACAAGGTCATACACTGAGGCAGTAAAGGGCGGATGGATCGGCAATACTATATACAATCTTAAATCTTCAAATTATGACTTTGCCTCTTTTAATGACGACCCGCCGGCAGAGCTGGAGCCGTGGGTTGGGTACTGGATTTATGTTGGTTTTGAACATGGAGTGGAGATAATATTCAGGAGACCATAGGAAATAAAATGAAAAAACTATATCTTTGCATATTGTTTTGTACTGTTATTTTTTTATTTTTTATTATTAACATTCACACTGCCTATGCATGGAAGGTACCATTAGAAATTGCCACCTCTGCAGATAATGGCGAGAAGATTTATAATAGACTTGTTGCCGGTATAGAGGCGGGTGCCACGGATGGTTTTGATAACCTCTGGGATGCCCCTGCTTTGACTGCTTCACCTGACCCTGAAAAAGAGCCGGTGCTCAGGGCATATTTTTCTCCGGCCCTTTGGAAGGATATACGTGGTCCGGTAAAAAAGGGCAACCAATGGGATTTGATTATTGATTCAGTGCCGGAGGGGAAGGATGTAGTTGTGAGCTGGATAAAGCCACAGGGAATGTTAAAGGCTGGCGAGCGGCTTGTGCTGAGGGATAATGATAAGGTCAGCACTGATGGCGCCCCTGTTGAGACGGATGTTATGGAGGCATCAGATTATCTTTTTGTATCTGACGGCGAAGGACCAAGGTCATTGTCCCTTGTGCTGACAGGTAGTGCCTCAGAAAGTTCCGGTTCAGGCGGCGGCAGCGGCTTTGGGTGTGGAACAGTAAAACTGGATGACAACACCCCACCGAATGGCGGAACATCTGCGTTGGGAATTGTGGTGTTATTACTGCCGTTAGTGTTTTTCAGATTGCGGTCAGCAATTTCGAGGCATTGACTTAATCTGAAGATTATTAGTATAATCAACAGCATTTAAATGAAAAAAATATCTGTCTCCCCAAAATACCTGATACCATCTATTGCTATACTGTTTGTGCTGGCAATGTATATTTTCATATATCCGGATAGCAGTACCCACTCTCAGGTGCCTCCTTCCCCACCGCCTGTTCCTGTCCCATTAACACCTTCAGTGCTTGAAGATATCAGAAATACAAAACATAATCTCTCCTCTATAGGTCCGGCAGACCGTGCTGTGTTTACTCAACAGACAACAGAGATATGTGTCTTCTGTCATACACCGCATGGAGCTGTTGGAGATGAAGAGGCGGCTGGATTAAAGGCCCCTTTATGGAACAGAAGGCTTTCTACAGCACGTTATATCCTCTACGATCAGGTCTGGAGTACAAGCTTTGAGGGTTATGAGGTGAACCCTCCGAAACCAAATGCCCCGACAGGTTACACCAGATTGTGTCTTTCGTGCCACGATGGGACAATAGCCCTGGGGACTGTGGTTAATCCACCTGGCTCAGGGATATATTACCAGCCAATGGATATGATTTATCCTGCAGGTCATTCACCGGCAGGTGGTGTGGGAACCATACCGGCAGGTTCAGGTGTTACAACCGGAGATACGAGGGCTATAGGAACTAACCTGCAAAATGATCATCCGGTCTCCTTTATATACGATTCATCCCTTGCACTGCGCGATGAGGAACTTGTGGATCCCGGTCCGGCGCTTATTTCGCCATCTAAAGCAGGAGATACGACCCCACTGTCGCCTATGCGCCGGTATCCGGGTGTGGATCCGGGGAAATCTGACTCTGTTCAGTGTACATCCTGTCATAACCCTCATGCTGCTACGTATCCCAGGTTTCTTAGGGCGAGCTTCTTTAATAATGATCCTGCTGACCCCAACTATCCTTCAGCAAGCAAGATAATATGTCTTTACTGCCATGATAAGCCTGGCTGGAATGGAAGTTCCCATGATCTGGCGGTGTTTGTACCGCCGGCAAATCCTGCAACCTCAAATGCATACAACTTTGATGGAACCCATACGGTTGGGCAGTATGCGTGCAGGGCTTGTCATGATCCCCATACAACACAGGGGGCCAGGAGGTTGCTGCGTGAAGGAGTTGATGCCAACAACGAATCGGCGATAGAGAATACCTGCTATCTATGTCACAGGCCGCCTTCTGAGATGGGAAATCCTCTTAACGCACCGCCAAATATAAGGAGTGAATTTTATAAGGATAATAACCTTGGCCGCGGAGGGACAGGCAGCGCAATGAATATTACTATGGATCCGGGGCATGAGCCGGTGTTTGTGAGCCGCCCGCAGGAAGGGGTAGAACTCAATAGCCTTACCCCTCCCCCATTTAATGAATATCCGCCAGGCTCCACTATTAGGGATACTGTGCATGTAGAATGTGTAGACTGCCACAACCCTCATCAGGTTACCAGGACAAACAGGCTGAAGGGGATGAGCGGTATAGATATTTATGGTAATGTGGTGGGCGCGAAGATACCGGGCAACAGCAGGGAGCCTTATGTGCACGAAATCTGTTTGAGGTGTCATGGGAATAGTTATACGAATCTCTTCATTGGTGACAGATATCCTGATGATACAGACAAGAGGTCAAGCTTGTTCAGTGGTATGACGACAAATCCCAACTTTTCCATGAAGGGATACAGTAACAAGAGAAAGGAATTTAATCCGGAAACCCCTGACATAGGGCAAGGTCATACACAACAGTTCAGGAATGCATCCTTTCATCCTGTTGCAGCCGCAGGACGAAACGGTACAGCAGCTTTATGCCAGCAGCTTGCGGTAGCCTTTAATCTTAAGGATAACGAGTCTAACCCTTCAGGTACAGTGGGAAACTGTGATAACAACCCGGCGGCTACACTGCAGAAAATAACGATTACCTGCACTGACTGTCATAATAATAATGTCTTTGGCACTACTGTTAAGGGCCCCCTGACAGGCCAGCCCGACGGTACCTCTTACCGGAGGGCCACAGATTTCCCTCCAAACAGCATCTACTTTACGGAGATGATTAATAATGACCCGACAAAACCACAGGGACCTCATGGATCAGGTCAACCACGCATACTCAGGAGTAAATACAACACTAATATAGACGATCCCGCCCGCAGTTTATGGGGGCCGGGGTCTACTCCTTCCTTTTATGACAATTTTTCCCTCTGTTTCCAGTGTCATGACAGGAGGGCATTCGATCCGTATGTGGGAGGTGAATCAACTGATTCCGGTCAAATAGCATGGACTAACTTTATGGGAGTTAAGACGGACCCTCCTGCAGGCTCCTGGACCGGGAATCTTCACAAGTTTCATCTCAAGGCTGGAAGCGCCTATTGCCATGAGTGCCACAATAATGTACATAGCAATGTTGAAGCGACCAACACTATATATGGAAATGGTGCAGGCGGAGAACTTCCCGATGATGCGGAAGATGGGATAGTGGATGGCGTCGTTTCCACTCATCTTGTAAACTTTGCGCCGAGACTCGTTTCAGGGAGTTTTGGGGATAAGGCAAAATGGTTTCTGGATACAGCCTCATTTCCGGGACGGCCGGTAATGAGGTGTTATCTTTCATGTCACGGTATAGATATGAACTCATGCTTTTATGCAGCGCCCGTAGAACTCCTTAACTTCCAATGCGTGGAAGGTTGCTGATGTTTTGGCCTTATATATTATTATTGACGGGGATTCTTATTTCTGCAGGACCAGAGGCAGAGGCAGAAACCGTATCTGTATCTCATGATGAAATGGTTTTAATCCCTGCAGGTGAGTTTATAGCTGGCTCCGGAGCAGACAAAGATGGTAAACGCGGGGAAGATTATGGAGTCTCTGAAGAACCGGGCCATAAAGTCTCTCTTAAGGCCTTTTATATTGATAAATATGAGGTGACAATAGGGGAGTACAAAGAGTATCTCAAAACAACAGAAAAGAAATGGCTTGGTGACATAAATTTTCCTCAAGAGTTTCCGCCTGAGATATATTTCGACCCGCCGGAATTTGACCTATATCCGGCAAATTACATATCATGGTTTGATGCTAATGATTTCTGTCAATGGAAAGGGAAGCGGCTTCCGACAGAGTTTGAATGGGAGAAGGCGGCAAGAGGGACAGATGGCCGGCGATGGACCTGGGGGGACAGCTTTGATCCCTCCCTGACGCATGTAAGCGAAAATATGAAGATTAGCTGGACTGCCCGGGTTGGAAGTCATCCTGAGGACAGAAGTCCATATGGGGTTTATGATATGACTGGAAACTTATCTGAATGGACATCATCACCCTTTTTACCGTATCCCGGAAACACTATCAACGATGGCAGATATTCCAGGGATATTTATGTAATAAAAGGGGGGTCATTTTTGCAACCTGGTAGACTTCATGGACGACCGGCAGCAAGGTCTTTTTCACGCCCGGATTACAGCCACAGGACGTATGGGTTCAGATGCGCCAAAGATGCAAAGTAAAAAGACCATAATTATTCTTGAACTGCTTATTGTTTTTACTTTTGCATTGCGCATCCTTTTTTCAAGCACAGAGGTAATATATCCTGATGCGTGCACCTATCTTTCAATAAGCAAATCTATACTTAGCGGGAAACTGTCTACTGACTTCAGGGGTGGAGTTGAGATTGTATTTCCGCCTCTATATCCCCTGATTACAGGGGCGATCTACATTGTATCGAAGGGCTTTGAACTGGCTGCACTGATTGCTTCACTTATTGCCGGCGCCTTACTGATAATCCCGGTGTTTTTCCTTGCAAGGTCAATCTATGGTGAAAAGGCGGCATGGCTCAGCTCCGTGTTTATATCCTTGAGCCCGGTGATGATTAACTGGTCTGTTGCAATGTATACCGAGGCCCTGTTTATTTTATTATTTGTCTCAGCGATTACCGTCTGTTTATATGCCGTGGAGAAGGATAACTATGTATTGATATTTTTATCTGGTGTTATTATAGGCTTAGCCTACATGACAAGAATACCCGGCGTGATCCTGCTGATTATACTGGGAGGATGGGTACTTTTTCACTCCATAGCCAATAGAGTCAGGTCTAAAAAGATGGTTGCGAGGGTTGCTTTTCTTTTCTTAGGTTTCTTTCTCATTATCAGCCCTTATCTTACATATATGCATTCCTTCTTTGGTAAATGGACGTTTACCGCCTCTTATGGAAGTATTGAGGAGGTAGTTGTTTCAGAGGGCACGGAGACCGTAGCCGGATGGGAGCTTCTTGAAGTTGAAAAAACAGAGAAGGGTTTTTATGAGAAGATGACACATAAAATAATTGTTAACCTGCGTCACTACTCGTATATGCTGTTTAGAATGCTTACAGTTGCCGGACTTTTTGTAATCATTGGCATGAAAGTGATAGGAAAGGGGCTAAAGGGCAGGGAATCAATTAATGCACTGGTCCTGTTGTCAATTGTTATCCTCTACTTTCTGTCTCTATTGCTCCTTCCGCCGTCTCCGCTTATAGATGAACGCATGCGATACCTCTCCCCTATCCTGCCTTTATTATTAATTCTATCAGCAGGCGGGGTAGTGACTGTAAGCAAATGGCTGAACAAATCCGTAAAGGGAAAATTCCTTCCAAGGATTATTCTGCCGGTTACTGCAATGATAGCGTTTCTATCCTTTATTCCCCAGTACAGAATTGTTTCAGCAGGTCTTCATGAGCCCTGGGAGGAAAAGAGGCCGGTAGATATAAGAAAGCAGACAGGGATATGGATGAAGGAGAATTTGCCGCACCCTATAAGGGCAATGTCAAGGGCGCCTTTTATTGTATATCATGCCGAAGGGATATACTATTTCTCTCCACCTACTTATGAGGAAGTTCTTAACACTGCTAAAGTGTACGGAGTAGACTATATTGTTGTAGACAGAGATGTTGATTATGATCTGAGACCAAAGTTGAAATTCCTGTTCAATCCAGGTATTGTTCCTAAAGAGTTCAGACTAATAGGGGGTTATACCCATCCGACTACCGGAGAGATATTGACTGCAGTCTACCGGATTGAGAAATAGTCTACTGACCCAATTCTCTATTTGCCCTGGCTATGCCGGCATGGGCCTCCGGAGATGACGGATTGATAGTAATGACGGCAGAGAATTCCTTTATAGCTGACGGATATTCCTTCAACTGCATATAGGCTATACCCAGATCATAATGCGCCATTTCCTTATTAAGCCACACCTGAAGCTCAATGCCTTCAGGGGTAACCGGTGCCGTCTCTGCAAATTTAATTGCCCGTTGAAAGACTTCCATAAGTTTTGGCTCCCTCGGCGCTGTGAGGAGTGCCTGCCTCAACTTGACAAGCGCCCAGTCAGGCCTGCCTATCTTAAGATAGGCCAGACCAAGGTCTCTCTGTACCTCGTAGCTGTTACGATGGTGCCTGCCAAGCCAGAGTAGATGATCTATGGATTTGACAGCCTGTCCGGTAATAAAATATATTTCAGCGAGGTTCTGATGCATTGCATGAGGCTGCACAAAGGCTTTATAGCCTTTCCTTTCCTTAAGTGCGGAAAGAAAGGCCGTCTCCGCCTCTTTATACCGTTGCATTTCACGGTACGTAACTCCAAGTTCGGCATATGCCTCCCTTGTATAAGGACTTTTCTTTATAGCGTCTGAGAATATGGTCAGGTCATCCTTCCAGTCAAAGTTTCGGTCAAAAGTAATGAGACCATAGATTGATAATATTATTAAAGCAACAGCTAAAACGGCCCATTTCTTTGATGCGTTCAGTTGTTCCCTGAGCATGTTATTTAAGCCCCAGAGAATAGATGCAATAATTATGCAGAAGCCAATAGACGGGAGGTATAGAAATCTTTCAGCCTTGAGGTGAAGTGCCGGGACAATATTGGATACCGGTATAAGGGTGATAAAGAACCATAAGATACCAAATGTCAGGACTGGTTGAGAGCGGTAGAAGAGGATCGCGGCGATTATCAGCAGAAGCAGGAGGATTAAAGAGCCAATTACAGTCGGGTCCATAATGGTGTATGCCAGCCGTACAACATCAGACACGGCCAGGTTGACAGGGAATATCAGCTTCCATATATATTCAACGAAGATGCGGGATGTAGTATAGATTGAAATAATAATGCTGTTGCCTGGAATGGTCTGGCCTGAGCCCACACCGCCGAGGATGGATAATCTGAAGATTAAATATCCTGCCAGTATCCCAAAATAGAATATATATGACCTGATGTTATGATAAAGGCTGAACGATTTGTCCCTGACACGAAAGCAAACATCATAAAGGATGATTACAAGGGGAAACGTTATCGCCATCTCCTTTGACTGAAGGGCGAGGAGAAAGAATGACCCTGATAAAAGATATGACTTACGCGCAGATGAGGTCTTTTGCCCGGAAGCAGATGTCCTTATGTAAAACAGTAAAGATAACAGGTAGAAGAGGGTGAAGAACATGTCAGCCCTCCCTGATACCCATGCAACTGCCTCTGTGTGTATTGGATGCGCAAGGAAGAGGAGAGATGCAAAAAATGCTGCATATTCATGTTCAAGCATCTTCAGTAGAATAAGGTAGAGTATTATCCCTGTAAGTGTATGCGCCAGGACGTTGGTAAGATGAAATCCGAAAGGGGTAAGTCCCCATATCCAGTAATCTATGGAGTATGATAGATTTATGATTGGCCTGTAATATCCGCCTTTGATTGACGCAGAAAATCCCGGCATCCCTTTTGTAAAGGTATTCACAAGGCCATCCAAGTCTTGTATAATATGTTCTTTCTGAAGGATCTGTGTATGATCCACCCATACGAAGGAGTTGAAAAGAGAGTTGGAATATATGATGACTGAAAATATCAGAAGTGTTAAGATGCGTCCGTTCATACGAATTTGCTATATTAACAACTTTATTAAATAATTTCAATGATTGTAAAAAAGGAAAACTCATTTCCATTTATTGCCTTTCTGGTGCTTGCGGGGGTTATTTTTCTACTGTACTATCCTGGCACAGGCGGTCCTTATATACTGGACGATCTTGCACGTCTTACAGCCAATACCAGATTAAAATTAACTGACCTCAGCCTGACGGCAATCCATGAGGCTGCCTTCTCGGAAAAATCAGGTATCCTTTATCGCCCCATATCCATGATAAGTTTTGCATTAAATTACTACATTGCCGGCAACACGGATGCTTACTCGATTAAACTGACGAACATTTTCATACATATAATGACCACTTGCGGTATTTTTCTGCTGACACCTGGCCTTCTGAGACGGGCTGGAATAGCTGATGATAGAAGGAGATGGTGGACGGCCTTATTTATAACCTCCATTTGGGCGCTTCACCCCCTGCATGTTTCTACAGTATTGTATGCAGTGCAGCGCATGACCGAACTGTCCGCCCTCTTCTCTGTCTATGCGGCTGTAGCCTATCTCAGAGGCCGTGAGAAGCTGTTGCTCGGAGACATGATGGGGGCATGGTGGATTGCAGGTGCAGTAGTATTTGGGGGCGTCCTGGCAGTATTAAGCAAGGAAAACGGCGCCCTCCTGCCACTACTGCTGCTCGTTATCGAGGGCGTGTTTTATCGCTTCAAGTTCCATCCCGGCACTATGCCATCTTCACGATACCTTGTTTCAGCCATTTTAATACTTCCCAGCCTGGCGATATTTGCTTATCTCATCAAGACAGGCATTGACCTGTCAGGGGCCGGACTTGTCCGTGGTTTCACTGTCGGGGAAAGGCTCCTTACTGAATTCAGGGTTTTATTTTTTTATATACGCCTTATTCTATTACCTGATGCAGGGATTATGAGTCTCTTTCATATGGACTTTGAATTTTCTTATGGACTGCTGCAGCCTTATACCACACTCCCTTCCATAACAGGTATAGTCCTTCTTATCTCA
Organism: uncultured Vicingus sp.; assembly: GCA_964360245.1. GTDB lineage: Bacteria > Bacteroidota > Bacteroidia > Flavobacteriales_E > Vicingaceae. The sequence continues at coordinate 30,089 of CAYHWX010000017.1, read as the reverse complement.
ATCAGCCTGTATGGGTTATACCGGGGGAAATACAAAGTCCTTAGTTTCGCAGTATTGTGGTTTCTTGGTGGGCACCTCCTGGAGTCAAGCGTTATACCGTTAGAAATAATATATGAGCATCGTAATTATCTCCCGGGTTATGGGCTATTGTTTGCAGCCGGATATTACATGACTCATCAAAGGCTATTGTCAAACTATATTATTAACAGTATCAAATATGCGTTAATTGTTTTGATCATGATATTAATGGTCAGTTCGCTTAAAGAGAGGGTAAGTCAGTGGCATTCTATGGATAGCTTGTTATCGCATGAATTAAAAAACAATGCTGAGTCGGGTCGAGTCTGGTCAGTGCGTGGTGATATAGAGGTTCACTACAAACAGTACGAAAAGGCGGTCAGTTCTTTTCAGATGGCATCGCAATTGAGTCCAAGGGAAGCCAGTTATCCACTGGCGGGACTGAATATTCTTGTATACACAATGAAAAGGCCCCCGCCGCCTGCCCTTCTTGCAGAGATAGAGTGGCGTTTACACAATTATCCGGTAACGGCACAGGCTGTGTCACAACTGCTGGCCATAGCCAGGAATAACATCTACATGGGTGCTGACAGTCATCTCCAGATAGAGAGGATATTGAAGGCGGCAACTGCGAATAGATTCTGGCCAACTAACGATAAAAGGGTGGCTGTATTATATTTACGCGGCGAGGCATTATTGCGCAGGAATAATCCAAAGGAGGCAGTTGTTGCATTGGAAAATGCTTTGGCATTGATCCCTGAAAGGCCTGATATCAGGATCAAGCTCACCAATGCATATATAGATATGAATCAATTAGGGAAGGCCGAACAGCAGATCAGGTGGTTGAAAGGCATGAAACTGACTCCGGCCCTGCAAAAGAAAATACAATATCTGGAAGAACGGATTTCAGATGGATAGGCATCAATATTGCATTTATTACATTATTTGTGCATGTGTATTTGGTACAATGGCCTATAATGATTTAAGGTATTAATTCATGAGTATTGATGTGATACAGGAAAGGCAGTTTACAATTAAGGCAGGTGTGTTAATTTTTTTTGCTCTGCTTGGTTTGGTGATATATTTCAATTCACTGAAAAATGACTTTCATTATGACGACCGGCATCACATTACGACAAATGCTTATATAAGGAGTCCGGGGAATATACCTCTTTTCTTCACTGAACCCAGGACGTTCAGTTCACTTTCCACACGGTTTCGACATTACAGGCCTATGGTGCTGGCGAGCTATGCAGCAAACCACTATTTTGGAGGTCTGAACCCACTCGGATATCACTTAGTCAATCTGGGATTGCATGTTGGGTCTGCATTCATCCTTTTCCTTATAATGCATGTTATGCTGGGGGGGAAATACTATTTCCCCATAATCGCCGGTTTACTCTTCCTCGCCACCCCATTTAATTCCGAAGTGGTGAACTACATCACTGCACGCTCGAGTGTTATGTGTTCCTTCTTTTTCCTGCTATCCTTTTACTACTGGATAAAATTCCGGACACAGAACAATTATATCTTCTACACTGTCTCCATCCTGGCCTTCCTCCTGGCCATGCTGACTAAGGAGATAGCGATTGTACTACCTGTAATATTGTTCTTGTATGACTACTATTTTGAGAAATCATTGATCAGGAAGATTTATCAATACCTGCCGTTTGTGCTAATCGGGACTCTGGCAGGTTTCATTGCCCGGTTCATCTTTTTTGGATCCTTTAATGAAGGGGCCGGGAAAAAAGTAGAGGATAGTTTTCATTTTGTAATAAAAGTGAAGGTAATGGCAGCGTATCTTTATCACACCATTGTTCCTGCTCAGTTGAGTATTCAACACTTCATCCAGGAGAGTATTGATGTCTATTTCTTCCTTTCCCTAATCATAATTCTGGGTTTGGCAGTTCTTGCCTTGCATTTACTGCGTAACCCTGACCGGACAGGGAAGGTCATATCCTTTTTCATTGCATGGTTTTTCATTGTTCTCCTTCCTGTAGTAGCTTTTTCCCTGAATACGCCTTATCAGGAGAATAGAGGGTATCTTTCAGGTGTGGGAGTGATGGCGATACTGGCCGCAGGTATGGTAAAATTCAAATCCAGATGGGATCATAAGGCAGGGCTGCAAAAGGCGGTTATTTATGGACTTCCGGTCATCCTTGTGACCCTCTACTCTGTTGGCACAATAGTTCGCAATCCGGTATGGCTGAATGACCTGACTCTATGGAATGATGTGAAGTCAAAATATCCTGAATCTATCCAGGCACATTATAATATTGGCAATTATTACAATAAGCTTGGGGATAAGAGCCGTGCAGAGGCAGAGTATAAGGCAATCCTTAAGATTGAACCAGGAAACTATGGGGCATTGACCAGGCTTGGTGAAATCTATTATATGAAGGGCGACCTGGATATGGGAATGAAATTTCTTCAACAGGCATGGAAGATTGCCCCCCTGGAGGCAACCGCAAATCAGATCATCGCGCTGGTTTACAGGGAGAAGGGAGATCTGCTATTGTCCTCGAGACATTTATTATTTGTGCTGACCAGCAGTCCCCATAATTTGAGAATTTACGAATTACTGATGGAGAACTATGCCGGCATGGGGAAACTTGACTATGCCTATAAAATGATAAATAAGGCATTGAAAGAAGACCCCGGCAATCCCGGAGCCCGGAGGGGACTGGGACTGATTTACATGTTTAATGAGCAGTGGGAGGCAGCGCAAAGAGAATTTGAAAAAGTGCTGTTATATATGCCGAATGATTACAGGACACTCATAGATCTCGTGTATATATACTCTAAATTGGGGATGTCGGATGCTGCTGAAAAACAGGGCAAAAAAGTATTATCACTTTATCCGCAGGACTCTGCAGTTGCTCAGATACTGGGCGATGTATACCAGAAACAGGGAAGAGTTGACGAGGCAATGGAGTTATATGAAATGGCCCTGAAAACAGATCGGGGACAGTTCAATTCTTATAATAACCTGGGGCTTGCCTATTTTGACAAGGGTGATATGCTGAGGGCCAGAGTGACGTTTGAAGAGGGCATTAAACAATATCCCTCAAACCACATTATCCGTTTCAATCTGGCGAGGGTCTACGAAAGACAGGGAAAAAACGGACTTGCAAGGTTAGAATATCAAAGAGTGCTGAAAGCGACATCCAAAGGGGAAGATACTAAAGAAATCTATCAGGCCGCCCGGGAAAAACTGACAGCATTGAATTAAAGCGGGGTTAATGCCTGGAAGACTCATTCAATATAAAAGAGAAGACTCTCTCCGGAGTAAGGTGGACAGGGGGGAACCGCGCGGTCCAGTCCGTCCTCTCCATTATAACCACTATTATCCTTGCCCGCCTTCTGCAACCGGAAGACTTTGGTCTTCTTGCAATGGCTACTATATTTACTGTACTTATCGGGTTCTTTGCTGAGTTTGGCAGTGGTTCGGCAGTGGTGCAGAAACAGGAGATTGGGCAGGAAGAGAGTTCAAGTATCTTCTGGTTAAATCTCTTCATTGGGATAATAACAACCGGCATAACCATTATAGCAGCCCCCTTGATTGCGATGTTCTTTAAGGAGCCGCGATTAGGTCATCTGTTGATGGTATTGTCTTCTGTTTTTATTCTGTCATCCTTAGGCAATATCCCGCATGCCATATTTGTTAAGAATCTGGAATTCAGATTTATCTATATAATAAGGATCAGTTGTACGGTTTTGAGCGGTATCACAGCGATAGTCCTTGCATACATGGGTTACGGGGTCTGGAGTCTTGTGTGCCAGGCTATAGCTGAAGAGCTGTTTCTCGTTATTCTGCTTTGGTCTTCAGGAAAATGGCATCCCTCATGGCATTTCCAATGGCGTGAAGCCCGGTTTACAATGAAATTCAGCATAAATTATCTTGGGTTTAATATAGTAAACTTTTTCTCGGAAAGGTTTCCCCACTTGCTGATTGGCAAATTTCTGGGTTCAGAGGCCCTCGGCTTTTTTTCGCTCGCCCAGAGGTTAATCTCGTTACCTCTCGAAACTACTTCATTTATTACAGGTAATGTATTATTTCCGGTCTTCTCAAAGATCCAGAATGACAATGCAAGGATAGGGGAGATTTATCTTTTAGCCATGCAGCATGTAGGTTTTATTATTTTCCCTTCAATGGTTGGTCTGTTGATTACAGCGCCTGATCTGATACCTGCACTCTTTGGAGTAAAATGGAGCCCGGCCATCTTCCTTTTGCAGGTCTTGTCAGTGTCAGGAATTATTCAGGTTTTCAGCACAAATAATGGTGTCTTATATCTCTCGAAGGGGAGGACAGACATCCAGTTTAAGATGAGCCTGATTTTTTTATTTATAATGGCCGTTGCCATATATTGGGGATCGAATTGGGGGGTAAACGGTGTTGCGGTCAGTTATGTCATGGTCTCCTTTGTAATAATATATCCATCTCTCAGGATCTCATATAGCGTTGTGGATTTAAGGGTATACGGACTTTTAGTCATATTGAAAGATGTCTTTGTTATTACCTCAATTATGGGTGTTGCTGTGTTTATTATCTCGCTTATACTGCGTTATTATGGGCTTGAACCCATGTTTATGCTTATCACAAGCATATTGTCTGGTATAATTATCTATGCCGTATCTTCGCTGGCGATTAACCGCAATCTTCTGGCATCTTTTTATGAGATGATACATTTGCGTGTATAGAAAGGGGCTTCATGCTCTCGGTAATAGTTGCTTTACATAATGATGAAAAGGTGATCGGAAGATGCATTGAATCAGTATATGCATCTTTATACAAGGATTATGAGGTCATAGTTGTTGATGATTGCAGTACCGACGATTCTTATGAGGCGGCAAAGAAATTCCCCTGCGAATTAATAAGACTTGAGAAGAATTCAGGGCCTGCTTTTGCAAGAAATACAGGCGTAGAAAAGAGCAGGGGAGATATATTGTTCTTTATTGATTCTGATACAGAACTGGATAATAAGGCATTGGGATTGATTCATGAGACCTTCGAAAATGAGAAAGATATTGTAGCTGTTGTCGGGTTGCCTCAAAAAAGATCACTGAGCAGGGGGATTGCTCCCACATATAATGCATTGAAAAACCATTATACATTGGCTATAGCGGACAAGTATAGTGACTACTTTTCAACACAGGTCGGGGCAGTCAGGAGAAAGACATTCTATGAAGTTGGAAGATTTGATACGAGATTTAAAGGCGCTGATATAGAAGATATTGAGTTTGGAATGCGTCTGCCAAAAGGAAAGACGGTGATTCATAAGGGTGTATTGATCGGGCATCATTTCCCCGGTTTTTGCTCTATCGCGAGGAAATATTTCAAAAGGAGTATTCAATTGTCCAGGGTCGTGAAAAAAAACAAGAAGATGGCGAGCGCCCATGCATCTGTTTCAAGGACACTGTTAATTCTTGTTGCGCTGACAAGTTTCCTGAGTAGTTTTACATTAATATTTAACCCTGATCTTATAATAATTCCGGCAGGTCTGTTTATTGCATTTCTTATTGCTAACCTGGGTCTCTTTTCTTTTATATCCAGGGAGAGAGGCCTGGCTTTCCTGATGTCCGCTATATTTTATGAATATCTATTTTCTGTTATTATAGGTATTGGTGGAATAGCAGGAATGATCTTGAAAGAAGAATAGGTGAAATACTTATGAAATCCCATCAGCTTTACAGGTTGTTTACAAACAATAATGGGATGCCCAATTATATCATTTTTCATGTGACCTCTATATGTAACTCTAAATGTAAAACCTGCTTTAACTGGAAAAACCTCAACAAGAAAGATGAACTGACTCTCAATGAGGTAAAAAAGATATCTGAGCATATAAAGTCTGTGGAATATCTTACACTCGGCGGGGGGGAGCCCTTCTTAAGGAAAGACCTTTCAGATATCTGCAAGGTATTTTATACGAACAACAGAGTCCGTGCCTTCAGCATTCCTACAAACGGGCTATCGCCTGATGTGGTTAAGGAGACAACAGAAGCTATACTCAGGAAATGTCCGGATGCCCTGGTAAGGGTCAGTCTTTCTATAGATGGAATAGGTGAACTCCATGATAATATAAGGGGAGTAAAGGGAAACTTTGATAAGGTATGGGAGACGCACGATCATCTGCATGAGCTGAAAAAAGGATATGCCAATCTGAGGATTCTGGCTGCTACAACATTCTGCAGTCATAATCAGGATAGGGCGATTGAGATTTATGAATATATCAGGAAGGAAATGGATGTTGACCAGTATAATATTAACTACATCAGAGGGGATGCCAGAAACCCGATCCTGAAGGATGTAGACATAGAGAAATACCGGAAGCTGATAGAGCATATTGAGATGGACATATCGGAGAAACGGGGGAATTATATTGACAGGCTGTTTGATACACTCCCTGTCTTAACAAGAAGGGAAGTGCTGAAGACCCTGGAATCTGAAGGCAGGATATATGAATGTCATGCGGGTAAAGGGATGATAGTGATAGACTCCTTTGGTAATGTCTTTCCGTGTGAAATGCTTGATAAGAAATTGGGAAATTTAAGAGATTATGATTATGACCTTAAGAAAATATTGATATTAGACAGCACTAAAGAAGTCTTGAAATACATTAAAGATAGAAAATGTAACTGTACCTGGGAATGTGCTATACAGGACAGCATAGTATATAATTTCAAAAAGTATCCGCAAATTCTGAAAAAAGTGGTTTTGAAATAGGAAGGATTATGACAGGTATATGGCAACAAGGTAAAGCTGTCTATCAGAGCAAGGGGTTTTGGTGGTTTATCTTCTCAGTTTTTAGATTTACATTTTTTCTTGCATATAACCCAATCCGGAATAGATTCCTCCATCACCTTTACAAGACATTTCGCAGGCCTTTTTTAAAGAACTTCTTTTTCCATGGCCTGTCTCACGAATATTTTTATAATTCCTATAATTTTACATGGTGTAATGAACGTATTGTTGAAGTCCCGATTATCATGAGGTTTATTGAAGAGGCCGGAAATAAAAGAATCCTGGAAGTAGGAAATGTGCTGTCACACTATGTTGCGCATGATCATGATGTTGTGGATAAATATGAACGCTCGTCCATGATAATAAATGAAGACATCGCACATTTCAGGTCAGAAAAACCCTATGATTTAATAGTCAGTATCTCAACCCTGGAACATATAGGCTGGGATGAGTCAGATTCCCGGAATCCCGAAAAGGTTATCAAGGCATTTGATAATATGGCTGACCAGTTATGTCCCAATGGCAACATTGTGGTCACTATGCCCCTCGGGTATAATCCTGATCTGGATGAGATAATAGACAAGAAAAGACTCCCGTTTACCCGGCAGTATTTTTTAAAGAGGGTTTCTAAACAGAATGAATGGCGGGAGGTGGGATACGAAGAAGTACGGGGAGCCAGATATGATTATCCTTTTCATGCAGCGAATGCCATTGTTATAGGAATCTTCAAAAAGGCAATATAACCATACTATGGCAAATAACGTTATCCTTCTTAATGGAGATCTTACCGAGGCCGGGGGAGCAGAAAGATTAACCTTCGAAGAGGCACGGTATCTTGAGAAGAAAGGCTTTAATACCACTATATTAACCTTTGATTTCAGGAATGAGGTGTTATTTAACCAGGCTTACAAATTGAATATACATGTATTTGATATGAAATATAATGGCAGGAATTTCTTCATTCAGAGTATATATCGAATTCTGGCCCTCAGGAAAAAGATCCGGGAGATAAAACCGGATATTATCATCGCATCAAATTCGTGGGACTGTACGTACCTTTATTTTGCCACCTTCTTCACGCCGTTTCAGTATGCAACCCACATCCATGGTTCGATATTCTGGTTTCTTGATGATCCATTAAAGTATGCCGTAATTCACAGGAAAGTATTTCATGAGATCCGCGAGTCTGTTGCAGGGCATAAAGAGTTTATACCATTGAGGTTACGAATAGGTTTTACGAGGAGAATGATAGCGGAATTTGCTGCAATAGCAATGTATAAGGCCGTCAGAAAGGCAAAGAAGGTGTTTGTGTTATCAAACCAGATGAGATGGGAGATAAGCAGGCTTTATGGCAAAGACGCGGTTGTTTTAAAAGGCGGCTTTTCCCGGGATGTTCTAAACTACAGGCCTAAGCAGGATATCAAGAAAAAATTAGGGATCGAGAATAAAAGGATGATATTGAATGTAAACAGGTTGGATCCGAGGAAGAGGGTGGATTTGCTGATAAAAGCCTTTGGAAAGGTGTCTGACTCTTATGATGATGTGGTCCTGGTGATTGGCGGTACAGGGAAAGACGAAAAGAAACTGAAGTGTTTGTCAGAAGATCTGAATTTAACGGACAGGATCAGGTTCGTAGGCCATATAAAAGAGCAGGAACTCTGGGACTACTATTCCGGTTGCGATGTGATGGCACACCCCAACTGGGCAGAATTTGCGATAGCGCCCCTTGAAGCGCTGGCATTGAACAAGAAGGTGGTTTGGTCAACTGAAATGGAGATTGACGAGACTCTAAAAGGAAATAAATATGTATTTCCTGCTGACCCCACAGTAGATGATTTTGCCATAGCAATTGAAAAGGCATTAAACACAGAGATAAAAGCGAAATACGATTTAGATGTTTACACATGGGACAGGTACTGTGAAGGAATAATGAAAGAATTAGACCTGCCGGTAAAGGGATGATAGAGATCTCAGTCATTGTACCAACCTTTAACAGGGCTAAAAGCCTTGAAGATACCCTCAGGAGCATATGCGAGCAGACACTTTCGCATGACCGTTATGAAGTAATTGTTGTTGATAACGGCTCTACGGACAATACGTTCATGTTGACAGAGCAGTTCATGAGAACACGCCCGAATATCCGGTATGTTTGTGAACCTCAAAGAGGTCTTCTCTACTGCAGGCATCGTGGAGTAAAAGAATCAAGAAGCGGCAATATCCTCGTTTTTATAGACGATGATATTATAGTTGCTAAAAATTATCTTGAAATGATCTTGAATACATTTGAAGGGCACAATGATATTGTATTGGTAGGCGGGAAGGTATTGCCTGATTTTGAGACCTGTCCGCCATACTGGATCAAGGCCTTCGAGACGCATCGGGAAGGGACTTACATCCTTTCATTTCTCAGTTTGATAGATCTCGGAGAGAGTGCAGATTATATTCGTGGTGACTTTGTGTTCGGGTGTAGTTTCAGCATAAAAAAGGATGCGCTTGTGCGCTGCGGCGGTTTTAACCCGGATTCTTTTCCATGGGACATGGTGAAATACAGAGGTGATGGAGAGACCGGCCTATGGCACAAGCTTGAAGGGCATGGCTACAAGGCATTTTATAATCCAGCAATAGTGATCAGACATAAGGTGCCTTCTTCAAGGCTGACTGATGAATACTTTTGTAAAAGGGCATACATGGAAGGGGTGAGCTGGTCATTTACAGGCATCCGGAAGACCGGTAGGAAGTCCTCATATATTGCCACAGAACTCTATTTTCTAGCCTGTATTATCGCACTGATACCTTTTGGATTTTATAGGCTTGGATGGAATAGAGTGAATCTGTTTTTCATTTATTACAAGGTTATGATCAATTTCTTTAAGGGTTATCGCTTTCACAGGATAGAAGTGCTCAAAGACCCGGCTCTTCTCAGGTATGTGCTGCAGGACACTTTTATGCAGGAGACAAGCTCGTAAAAATGATACGAAAGAAATACATTATAAACATAGTGCTGTTTATCGCTTCACCTATTATATTTCTCGCAATTATGGAGATTGTTACCAGATTATTTTGGCAGTATGATGTTAAGGGTCATCATGTTGGGGTTATACTTAAAGGTGAAAACCGTGAGGTGAATCACGAAGGTATTATTTACAGGACAAATTCTAAAGGAATTCGTTATAGAGAAATTGATGATATCCGATCCTCTAAAAAAAGGGTCCTTGCACTTGGAGATTCGTTTATATGGGGTGATGGTCTTTCTGAAGAGGAGTTGGTTACAACTAAGGTTGAAAAAATGCTGCAGGCAAAGTTTCCTGATGCGACAGTTATTAATGCCGGTATTAGCGGACATAATACATCCGATGAATTTAAACAACTCGTAAATTTATTTCCTGTATATCAACCCAATCATGTAATACTGGTTTTCTTTACAAATGATGTTCTTGCCAGAAAGGAAATTGGCAAAGAAGGAAAAGTATTCGTTATTAGCCGGAGGCATAAGATAAAAGAATTTTTAAGGCGCAAGTCCAGATTCTTTGCTTTTTTATATTATCAATATAAATTAAAATATGTTGCAAAAGTAGGCGTATCTAAGGCTTTACTCCCCCAGGACTATTTTAATCTGGATGAGTCCAGTCCAGGATGGGTATCTTTCAAGGAGGCGTTCCTGAAGATACGTGATTATTGCAGGGAAAATGGTGCAACCTTACAATTTGTCATCATTCCTACATTAACTTCTCTTTATGAAAATTATCCGTATATGGAGTTGCATGAAAAGGTGAAGGATTTTGCTGCTTCACAGGGAGTTTCTGTCGTTGATCTTATGCCGGTATTTGCACCGTATTCACCTGCGGAATTATGGATTGACGTTGAGAATAGTCACTGGAATGATAAGGCAACATCATTGGCAGCAGAGGTAATTGTGGAGAACATGGAAAAGGAGAACATTCTAAATTAAGGATGGAGCTTTGTCGTCTTTAATAAGGCTTTTTCCAATTCTTCGGCTGCGAGTCTCATTCCTTTTAGATTCCAGTGTGTTTCCCGATGTGTATAAAGTGTATCATCCTCAGGTGCTGAACGAAAAGTCCCGAGCAGGTCAAGATAGGGGATATCCAACCGGCTTAATATATGAGTAAGTCTCTTTTGCGGCAAATCGAAATCGAACTCCGCTTGAGAGAGCGCTGATTTCTTCAATGTCCACTCTTTTAATCCCTCATCTATCTGAATCTCAGCCGGTATAATAAGTACATATAGAGATGCATCATCTTTCAGAATCCCGGTTTTCAACTCTTTCAATAATTGTTCAGTGTGGCTCCATGCACTTCTCATATAGGCGGATTGTATTTTCTCATAGTTGACCAGCATCCTTTTCTGGATAAAATACCACATCGGTTCTGAGAAAGGAGGGGCTGTCTCCGGTGATAATTTGTCCAGTACCTTTTCGTCTATCACTACATACCGCCTGTCGAAATCCTCTGCAATCTTCTGTGCCTGTTTATGTGTCAGTGATGGCGTATCATGTTTTACAGCTGCCCCTTTTTCCGAAGGATAATCATCAGCTGTCTTATAATAGGCAATCAGAATGGCTGCATGCCGTACAAAATGGGAATAGCGCCGGAGTGTATTCCACAATGCAGATGCCTCGAAATAATTAGGTTCAGGGATTCCCATAAAAAGGAAGTCCTTAGCCCATGGCTGATTCGCCGATGTATCATTTCCTACATAGTAGGCGAGTATCACTATATCCGGATCAAGGTGCCGGCCATAGTGGCGGTAATAACCTGACTCGTGGCGTGTAGTCCACCCCCAGAGGGCGGAATTCAATACCTCTACGGGACGTCCAGGAAACCTCCGTAACAGACGATCTTCAAAGAGTTTTGCAAAATGAAGATGGAATAAGTCAGATCCATAGAGAAAAGAATCTCCTAACATCAGGATGCGAAGGGTGCCGGGCGATTTATCTTCCCGATAGGGATAGTCACGATGTCCTGAAAGGTTGGCATGCCCGTGAAGTGGATCCCATTCAAGTTTCGGGCTCATCGGATAGACCCTGGCAAGCGGAGGTATCCGGTAATCAGTGAAATGGTCAGAAACCAGAGGGCTCGTAGCTGCTGTGGAGAAGTCAATTAAGCGCAGTACCACCTCTAACAGTAAGAATGTTATGAGAGGGATCGACATAAGTATCAGTATCTTGTTAAACATTCTCTTAATCCAGCCCATATTCCTCTGTCCAATCCTTTTTTTCATACCACTGCGGCTGCTTTAATTTGTCAAAAATATAGTCACCAATTACGAGATAATCCATCTCTGTCCTCATAAAGCATCTGTAAGCATCGTCCGGCGTGCACACGATCGGTTCTCCACGCACATTAAAACTTGTGTTAACAATAATACCGTAACCGCTTCTTTTCTTAAAAGTCTCTATGAGTTTATAATACCTTTGGTTTGTCTCCCTGTGTACTGTTTGAACCCTTGCTGAGTAATCCAGGTGTGTAACTGCCGGGATATCGGATCTCAGATGATAGAGCTTATCTTTCAGAGGCATAGAGTGATACGCATCCGGCAAGGGATTTCTATGATTTTCTTTCACATAATCAATCAATAGCATGTATGGAGAAGGATACCCGCCTTCAAAGTATTTACCCGCGTCTTCACATAGAACAGATGGTGCAAATGGCCTGAAACTCTCCCTGTATTTTATCTTCAGGTTAAGTTTTTTCTGCATCTCAGGATTTCTTGCGTCACCCAATATGCTCCTGTTTCCCAGCGCCCTTGGTCCCCACTCCATCCTCCCTTGAAACCACCCTATTACATTGCCTCTGTCCAATAGTTCCGCAACCATGTCATACAGGCTATTCTCATCAAGTTTATCGTAGACAGCTTTACGTTTCCTTGCCATTAACTCTATATCGAGAGATGAATATTCCGGCCCTAAATATGCCCCCTGCATCTTATCCATTTTATTGTTGGTCTCGCGTGTTTTGTTGAAGTAGATGTGATAGGCAGACAATGCTGCGCCGAGCGCCCCTCCGGCATCGCCGGCTGCTGGTTGTATCCACAAATTATCGAATATCCCTGTTTTCAATAGCTTGCCATTGGAAACACAATTAAGTGCAACACCACCTGCCATGCACAGGTTTCCAGACCCTGTCAACCTTTTTGCTTCCATAGCCATCTTTAAAACACTATCCTCTGTTACATATTGAATTGCCAGTGCCATATCACAGTACTCTTGCGTTATCTCAGTCTCTGGTTTTCTCCTTGGGAAACCCAGGAGTTGCTTCCATTTCTCCTCATTAACCATTTTAAGGCCAACAGAGTAATCAAAATAGGTCTGATTAAGCCATATGGAGCCGTCATCTTTTACATCCACCAATTGTGAGTATATGATGTCTGCATATCTCTTGACTCTCCCGGAGGTTGGATCTCCGTAAGGCGCAAGTCCCATCAACTTATACTCTCCGGAATTGACCTTAAAGCCGGCATAATAAGTAAAAGCAGAGTAGAGCAGACCCAGGGAGTGGGGAAATCTAAGTTCTTTTAATATTTTTATCTCTTCATTATTCCCGTAAGAGATAGAGGCTGTGGCCCATTCACCCACTCCATCAACCGTCAGAATGGATGCTTCTTTAAATGGAGAAGGATAAAAGGTGCTTGCCGCATGAGACAGGTGATGTTCTGAAAAGAGAAGTTTTATCTTTTTTTTGTCTATTTCGTCTATTTGGGATAACTCATCGTAAATCAGTTTCTTCATGAATAGTTTTTCCTTAAGCCAGACAGGGATAGCGGACAAAAATTGACGCAATCCCTTTGGGGCAAAGGCATAGTATGTTTCCAGCAGTCTTTCAAACTTGAGGAGCGGCTTATCATAGAAGACAATGGCGGATAGTTCATTAATAGATATCCCGCCATAATTGAGACAGAACCTTATTGCATTAGCCGGGAAAGAGGGGTCATGTTTTTTCCTGGTAAATCGTTCTTCCTGTGCCGCTGCTATAATCTCGCCGTCACGGATTAAAGCTGCTGCGCTGTCGTGATAAAAGGCCGAGACCCCAAGTATGTATATGTTATTCACTGCCTTCATGCCGGAACTTACCAAATCTTATCAAAGTCTTCTTTTTTAAATGCAATGTCTCTGTCTACAAAGTAACTCTTCTTGTTTTTGTCCTTATTTAAAAACAATGGATTCCCGGAGAAAAATCTGTAAATAACTGCAATAGGGGTGAGCAGAATATAAAATACAAAAGAGAGTATTATCCTGTTGTTTATGTTTGCTATTATGTGAGAAAACCTTAACCAGAGGTCCGACAGTTTTGAGGTGGTCTTTTTAAATGCCAGGCCGGATATAAGTAAAGCAAATGCAATAAGTATGAAAAAATCCCTTTTGAATATGAGATATAGAAACAAAGAGATGGCAGCTAAAGCCGCTGCTGTTTCCATATCCTTTATCCTCTTGCTATCTTTCATATGTTGCCACTTAAAACAGTGCGTATATAAATGGAGCTATGGCAGAACCGCCGGTCATCACAATAAGTAATCCTATAATTAACAGGACAAGAATAATGGGCAGAAGCCAGAACTTCTTGCGCTCATTAAGAAAGCCCCACAGGTCTTTTAAAAGGTCAAACATCTTAAGCCTCCATTATCTCTTTAATTGCAGTACAAACCTTTTCTATCTGTGTCTCTGTAAGTGTCAGACCAGACGGGAGGTATAGACCCTGCCGGGCGATTTCTTCAGAGACAGGGTATCTTTCTCCCTTGAATAACCCCATGTTTTGCAAGGCTGGCTGCTTGTGCATCCCTGTGAAGAAAGGGCGTGTGCCAACATCTCTTGTTTTTAACTCGTTTGCCATGGATTTTGCATCAATACCGGTATCTTTATCTATTACGATGCCGTACATCCAGTATACATTCTTTGCCCACGGTCTCTCTACAGGTAATTGAATTCCCTGTATATTGGATAGAAGTTCTGTATATAATGCGGCGTTACGACGTTTGATCCCTATAAACTCATCAATACGTTCCATCTGTGCCACTCCTACAGCGGCCTGAAGGTTGGTCATACGGTAATTGCGGCCCAACTCAGGATGATTGAATTGCCTGTCAGGCCCGAAACAGAGATTACGGTAAGAGCGTGCACGTTCTGCCATAATACTGCTGCCGGTTAACACCATCCCCCCCTCACCGGTTGTAATAATTTTATTGGCATAAAAACTAAAAGCTGATATATGGCCTATACTACCGCATTTCTTACCTTTGTATTCTGCGCCATGCGCCTCCGCGGCATCTTCTATAACATACAGATTATATTTTTCAGCAAGCGCCATTACCGGGTCCATGTCTGCCGGGTGACCATACATGTGTACAGGCATGATCGCCCTGGTTCGCGGTGTAATCCTGGCCTCTACCTGGCTTGCATCCATACACCATGTGTCCGGTTCTACATCTGCCAAAACAGGAATGCCGCCATGGGTTACTACTGCAATAGCACAGGATATTATCGTGAACGCAGGCATGATAACCTCTTCACCCGGCTTGAGATTTATAGCGTTCATTGCTACATCGAGCGCAGCAGTTCCATTGCATACAGCAATTCCATGTTCTACCCCTGCATATGATGCGAACATCTTCTCAAACTTTCGTACAAAAGGCCCTTCTGATGAGACCCATCCGGTATCTATACACTCACCGAGAAGTTCCTTTTCTCTATTGCTGAATAGTGGCTCGTTTACGGGTATCATAGGCTATTACCTCAGAAATATCTCTTGTCATTCTCTTCAGCATATGGTCCTTGTTTAACCTCTATAATGGAGGCATCTTCCATGACCTCAAAACCATGTCCGCTATTGGCGAGCAGAATTATATCTCCCCCTTTAAGGACACGGGAAGCTGCAAATATTTCATCATCGCCGTAAAGGTCAACCCGTAGTTTACCTTCCCGTATAATAAGTACCTCCTGAGTATAAAGTACATTGCGGGGCACAGGATTGTGGACGTGATTTCTTATGATTTTGCCTTTTTTATGGTTCAGAAAACCCAATTGCTGAGAGAAGCTGGAAGGAGTGAAGAAGTTAACGCCTTCAGAACGGTAATTGGCGTATATTATTATCGCAAGAAGCTTGTCCCCCTCGCGTATTTCTTCAATACCCTCATTTTGGGTATGCTTTATTTCTTTGTCCACCATTTAATCGCCCCTCCCTAACCCTGTTAATTTTGTAATTATATCGGAAAATACTTTGCATGTGTTATTCCAATTATACAGAGTGCAAACCCTGCGCCGTCCTTCTCTACCCATCTTCTCTGCAAGTTCTTTATCCAGGAGTATCTTTACGATGGCATTTGCCAGTCTGACTTTATCCCTCGGGTCAACTAAAATCCCTGAGACACCGTCTTCTACCTCCTCTCTGCATCCTGTACTGCGAACGACAGGAGTCTCACACGCCATGGCCTCCAAAACTGTCAGGCTTGCAGTTGTCCCTACACTTTCCGGATGGCCTGTAAATGCTACGATATCAGCGAGAGAATAGTACTCCGGTAATTTACTATATGGGACTGTTCCGACAAACTCTATATTTCTGTCCACACCGAGTCTATTTGCCTTCTTCAGGAGTGTCATTCTTTCTTTTTCATTTTCAACTGTATGAGTAATGATTATTTTAACATTCTTAACCCGGTCTGCAATCAGGGGCAGGGCCTCGATCAGATATACTGTTCCTTTCAGCAATGTGTAGTCTGTGCTATGCAGGACAATCCTATCAGCCGTTCCTGCAGGTACGTTAACAGGCACTGGCCTGAAAAAGTCCGTATCCACCCCCATATATGTCTTTACCCCTTCTCTGCCATAGATCTTTTTGATCCACTCTTCTGTAGAGTGGTTCAGGGTAGTGATAATATCGCTTTTCCTTGTCCCATTGATATCCATACGCGAGTATAATAATGCAAGCATGTTTATGAGTAGACGTTTTGATAAAGCGAATCCCCTGATCATCCGGGTGTCGTAGAAAAATGCAAATGGTTCCCAGCAGTTCTGGATGAAAGGTTTGCCAAGTCTTGAAGCAATGACATTCATGGGGAATATACCCGCTATTATGATATCAGTATCAAGGGTTGCAATCTTAATCCGTTTCTCATCTACAAGGAGCTCCAAGGGAAAGAGCAGCCAGTAGATAAGGCTTGTGCTTGTTGAAAACCCTATTTCTTTTACCTCTATCCCGTATTTATTGAACTCCTTTTTTATCTCGGCAGAAGCCTTTTCAACAATGACAGTGATATCCCAGTTCTTTTGTAATCTCCGGGTGACCTCGAGGATAAACCTTGTTCCACCTGTCCAGAATAGCAGGTGTGAATAAAGCCAGGCAACCCTTTTTTTTCTGTTCTGAGTCATACCAGTCTATTCTTTTAAGGATAGTTCCCTTACTCCGATACCAAAATGCCTGAACCACATGGTAAACTCTTTTCTGCCGGCCTTTGCTATTTTCTTTATCTTTTTTCGTTTAGTCCACATCTCGGGAATATGTCTTATGGCTGATACATATGCCCTCATAATTACAATCAGGAGTATTCTGCAGGAGTACTCATCAACGAACCTTCCTGCTGCCCCCTTGTTTGTTATAGCGCCATAAGCCTGGAAGATGAATCGGATAAGAGTATAAAATGGACTTGTCAATATCATTGAGATTGGAAAATATTTGATGAGTATCCATACACGGTTCCTTTCTACCCAAAATGCTTTTTGGGGTGAATAGGCTGAAGTGGAGCCGGAATATCTGTGGTATACGATTGCCGTAGGAACATATATACACTTCCATCCGGCAACTCTTCCCCTGAGGCCGATATCTGTATCATCACCATAAGCGAAAAAGGTTTCATCAAATAAGCCAATCTCGTCTAACATCTCTTTTCTGTATAATGCAGCGCACCCGCTCGGGAAAAATACTTCTTCAACAGTGTCATATTGGCCGACATCTTCATCCAATCTCCCGCGTCCCCTGTTTAAACCGTCCCGATATAGAAGATGTCCTGCCACATCTATAATATTTCTCTGATAGAATGAATAGATCTTTGAGGCACACATACCCACTGTGCGATCCTTTTCAGCCTCCTTGATTAATTCTTCAATCCATCTGTCATCAGCTTCGGTATCATTATTCAGTAATAAAATATATTTCCCCTTTGCAGCATGTATCCCTACGTTGTTCCCTCCTGAGAAACCGAGGTTTTCTCTATTCGCTATTACTTTAACAAAAGGGAGATAATATTGTTTGAGAAATTCTACCGAACCGTCGTTAGAGCCGTTATCTACTACTATAACCTCAAAATTCGGATAAGATTGTGATTTAAGGGAATCAATGCATGTCTTCAGATAGTCTTTACCATTCCAGTTGACAATAATAACAGATGCTAAAGGATATGACATGACGGTTTAGTCAACTTTCCACCACCTGTCCGGAAAGGCCTCCTGCAATATTTTATCTCCCTCTCCAACAGGTTCAAGTCCAATACGGC
The DNA here is from genome assembly GCA_964360245.1 of uncultured Vicingus sp. Taxonomy (GTDB): domain Bacteria; phylum Bacteroidota; class Bacteroidia; order Flavobacteriales_E; family Vicingaceae. The sequence continues at coordinate 11,833 of CAYHWX010000017.1, read as the reverse complement.
GCATGTCTGCATCTACCATAATCTTTGCAAGTTCGGCAAAGTTAATCCTGGGATTCCAGTTCAGTTCTCTTGTTGCCTTCTCTATTTTCGCTTTTAATACCTCTAACTCGGTGGGTCTGAAGTAGTATGGGTCTATTTTGACATATTTCTGCCAGTCCAACCCCGCATACCCAAATGCGGCCTCTACGAATTCCCTCACAGAGTGCGACTCACCTGTGCCTATGACATAGTTGTCCGGTCTGTCCTGCTGAAGCATCAACCAGGTGGCCATTATATACTCCGGACTGAATCCCCAATCCCGTTTTGCCTCGAGGTTTCCTAAATAGAGGTATTTTTCTTTCCCAGCAATGATGTTTGCAACTGTTCGCGTTATCTTTCGGGTTACAAATACCTCTCCACGGCGGGGTGATTCGTGATTAAACAATATACCGTTTGATACAAACATGTTATAGGCTTCCCTGTAATTTATTGATATCCAGTAGGCATAGACTTTTGCAGCCGCATAAGGGCTGCGTGGATAGAATGGCGTATCTTCAGACTGGGGTGGTAATGCAGCTCCAAACATTTCGCTGCTTGATGCCTGATAAAACCTGGTCATAATACCGCTTCGCCTGACTGCCTCTAAAATCCGGGTAGTTCCAAGGCCGGTAATGTTTCCTGTATATTCAGGCATGTCAAAGCTCAACCGCACATGACTTTGAGCGCCGAAGTGATAGATTTCATCAGGCTGGATATTATAAATAATGTGAGTAAGTTGGCTTGCGTCGGACAGGTCCCCATAATGGAGAAACATTTTTGCGGAAGGATCATGAGGGTCAATGTATATATGCTCTATCCTTCCGGTATTAAAGGTACTGGATCTTCTAATAAGTCCATGGACCTCGTATCCTTTTGAGAGGAGAAGTTCTGTCATATATGAACCATCTTGCCCGGTAATCCCGGTTATCAGCGCTTTTTTTGACATGTTATATCCTTCTTTTGAGTATTAAGATGTTACGCAACAATTGCGCCATTATTACTTGACATCTTTATTAACCTTACTAATAATAAATAAATGTAATATAATATACACCACTTGGCTTAAAATATGCAATAAAATGAGAAGATTAGGAGTTTCTGCGGGATGGAAGAGTTTGAGACTATCATAGTTATTCCTGCCTTTAATGAAGAGGCGAATCTCGCTTCTTTAATAGGTAAAATCCGGACCAGTGTCCCCGGGATTGATATCCTGGTGGTAGATGATGGTTCGGGAGACCGGACATCACGGGTAGCCGGGATGGCAGGGGCAATAGTTGTAAGGCTCCCCTTTAATCTGGGATATGGAGCTGCCCTTCAGACTGGATTTAAGTATGCCCTGATGAAGCGGTACAGATATGTTATACAGATGGATGCTGACGGGCAGCATGATCCAGGTTCAATAGGGTTACTCCTTAAAGAGATCGGAAAAGGGGATATAGACGTGGTGATAGGATCAAGGTTTTTAGACCCTGAAGGTCATTACAAAGTTCCCTGGCTGCGCAAGGCAGGGATATCCTTATTCAGCCGGATTGCCTCTTTTATAATCCATCAGAAGATCACAGATCCGACATCGGGTTTTCAAGCGCTGAACAGGGATGCAGTGCGGTTTCATGCAAGTCCATACTATCCAACAGACTATCCTGATGCAGATACTATCATCATGCTTCACAGGGCAGGCCTGAGGATAAAGGAGGTGCCTGTCCGTATGTATCCGAGTGTAAGCGGAAAGACGATGCACAGTGGTTTAAAGCCTGTGTATTATATGTTCAAGATGTTTTTATCCATGTTTGTTACCTTACTCAGAAAAGGCAAATTTGAAAAAAGGATAACAAGAGAGGAGGATGTCTCTCATGCCGCTTCAACAAAAGATATTTGCAATAAGTATTAGTCTAATACTCTTCATCGTGATTATTGATCTTGTGAGGAGAAAGAAATTGCGTGAAGAGTTTTCATGGTTGTGGCTCCTGACAGGGGGTGTGATTATCCTGCTGGCGGCATGGTATGATATTCTCCTGTTTCTGACTAATCTTGTTGGCGCTGTTCTTCCGACTTCGACCCTGTTTTTGTTTGGCCTTTTATTTCTTATGATAATCAGTCTGTATTATTCAACAAAGATCTCAACCCTTCATGAGCAGGTGAAAGACATTGCCCAGCAGTTGGCAATCCTGCAGGCAGAGCTTCATGTGAAGAGTATAAATAAATCTGATTAAACAAGCCAACAGGTGAAAATGAAAATATCCGTTGTAATGCCTGTATACAATGAGGCAAAGACAGTAAGAGAGTTGATAAAAAGGGTTGAGGACGTAGACCTTGAGAAAGAGATTATTATTGTTGACGATTATTCTACTGACGGCACACGAAATATACTGAAAGGGCTTGAGAGAAATCCTGGAATAAGAGTATTATATCATGATAAAAATATGGGGAAGGGCGCTGCGCTTCGAACAGGTTTTAAACACATCACCGGAAACATAGTGATTATTCAGGATGCAGACCTGGAATACAATCCTCAGGAGTATCACAAATTAATAAGGCCTATCATGGATGGAAGGGCAGATGTTGTTTATGGGTCCCGCTTTATTACTACAGAGGAGCGGCGCGTCCTTCTGTTCTGGCACTCTCTTGGAAACTCATTAATAACATTTATCTCAAACATGTTTACCAATTTGAACCTCACAGACATAGAGACATGCTATAAGGTATTCAAGGCGGAGGTGATCCGTTCACTCACCATAGAAGAGAACAGGTTTGGCTTTGAGCCTGAGATTACCGCCAAGATAGCAAAGAAGAGATACAGGATCTATGAGATTGGCATATCGTACAGCGGGCGGGATTATTCAGAAGGGAAAAAGATCGGGTGGAAAGATGGATTCAGGGCCATATGGTGTATCGTAAAATACAACCTGTTTTAACTGCTTTAGCGGCGTCATTTCTTTTCATTGTTGTTGCTATAAATCTTTTCTATAAAACACCACACGGAGTCCTTAGTATATATTCGCTTGATAGATTCTTTTATGGATTGTCAGCGCTGGATTCTGAACAGTTTTCATACTTCCTGATGGTTTTCGGCGGATACTGGGTTTGTGTGGCCATATATGCATTGGCAGCATCTTATATAGTTAAATCAGGTTCCGGGAAGACAGTTATTATAGCCCTTTTGTTAGGTATTGATACCCATTTAACCCTTTCTCTGTCTGATCTTGCTGCCGGCAATACCAATTGGAGCCTGAAATATAACACATACTATGATCCCCTGTTTATCTATCCTCTTCTCGGGGTTTATGTTATTGCAATACTTACAATAAATGTACTCATAAGCCGCTATATAATCCTTTCTGTAACAGAGTGCTTTAAAAAAGGGGTGGCTGCCGCTGAGAATTATGGCACAGCACTATTTTTACTCCCTATCCCGATTCTTACCATTTATTCATTCTTTCATCTGCGGTTTAACGGGATTATTTTGCTTCTTATTTTCCTCATCAGTATATCCGGAATATTTGAAACCTCGATCAGGCGGGCTCTGCGATACTTGTGGTCTTTTATCAGAGGCATTCTGAATTATTTTCAGAATGAAAGGATATTTATAGTTACGGTTGCAGTATCTGCCATTCTGATAAGAATAGCCTTCTCTCTGGCCAATCAAACCGGGATGTGGGCAGATGACAGCTCCATATATGACGACCTGGGGTGGAGATATGCGTCCGGTGAAGATGTAAATGATGTATTTTTCCCTCCTGGGTACTGGATGTTCCTCGGTCTCTTCTATAAGGTCTTTGGCCATAACTATCTGCTGTTGATGATTCTGCAATCCTTTATAGGCGCTGCTGTGCCAGTTCTTACCTATTTCATATACAAAGAAATATTTAATATAAAGACTGCGAGGCTCTCAGCTATACTCGTGTCCATCAACAGCAGCATTATCTTTTATTCTACTGTGATAGCAACAGAATCCATCTATACGCCCTTAACTCTATTATTTTTATGGCTGCTTATCAAGGTACGCAAGTCTCCCAGGGCATTATTTTTTATCCTTATTGGGCTTTTGCTGGGACTGTCAATAATTATTAAATCTGTCATGCTCGCACTACCTATTGTCCTGTTGGGATGGATGTTTTTGATATACAGGCGCAGGATAAGGACATTTATAATGTCATCTGTCCTCCTTGTAGTTTTTGTCTGCCTTACAATTGCGCCGATTACATACAGAAATTATATCAATCATGACAGATTTATTTTATTAACTGAATTCAGGCAGGTGAAAGATACCCTGATGAATCCGGCATTGAAAGGGGCAGATATTTACGGAGATACCTATGGAGATATGCTGAAGAAGATAGCGGGGGACCCTGTAAAATTTACCACTGCCTTTATAAAAGGAGCGCCACTGCAATTGCGGGAGCTTTTCTGGGGGAGGAAAATATATGTCCCCTTTGATCTGATCTATATCCACAATGCCAGTCCATTTGCCTTTAATCTCAAGGTCTATTTTACTTTTCTGTTTTTATTGGGAGCCTTCGCTGCTGTCTTTATAGACAGGAGATTAAGGAGTGAACGGTTTCTCCCTCTATTGCTGATTACATATTACTGCGTAATGTATATCTTCTTTTATGGGAAGAGCAGATATGCGATGCCTATGCTCCCGCTGACAATAATGTTTGGTGTTTTCGGATTTTATTATATACTGACTGAGACAAGAAAGGTTCTCAACCTGTCTGAATCTTATGGAGAAAAGAGACAGCAGGAAACTGTAATGCCGGTTAGAATCGCCTTTTGGGGTGGGGCAGGATTAATTATAATGTTAATGTACGGATTGAACTACGGCTACAATGTCAAGTCAAAGATGCTGCTGGCAGAGGGAAGAAGGTTTATAGAAGCGGGTAATTATGCAGAGGCGAAAGAGAAGTTGCACACTACAGTTGAAGAATACCCAAAGAGCGCATCGGCACAGGATGCCTACAGTGAACTGATATTATCAGGCGCCCGATATATGGACTTGTCAAAGGATTCTATTGATAAATATTTTATTCTCTACAAAGGATACCCCTCTGCAATTGAGACATTTAAAGAGGTTGTTAACATATTCCAGAAGAATGCCGCATATTACCTGGAACGTCTGCATGCATCTTCTGATATTGAGAAATTTATAAGGATGCTTGATTTTCAGGAGGCTGTGATACTTAGTATTGCGGATAATTATCCCTATGAAGGCCGGATTGTCGGGATGACCTGCAAGTCTCTCTACAATCTTCAAAATATGCGAATTCAGGCCAGACTCAGGGCAGCAGAGAACTTTCTTGCAGAGAGGATGCCTGATCTCGCAGATAAAGAGTTTAAGGTTATAGCAGATTTGCCTGAGCGGGTCGTGTTCAGCCAGTGGTTTGTAAATCCTGCCTGTAACTTTTCGAATAGATCGAAACTGCGCGAGGCAATCAACGGTCTATACTTGCAATATGGTTATAAAGGTCATGCATCAACATGGACACGAATAAACAGCGAAACCAGTCAGGATTCATATATATCTCAATAGTAATCCCTGTTTTCAATGAAGAGGAAAGGATAGGGAAGACATTGGGGAAAATTATATTATACTTTGATTCCTGTCGTTACCCCTATGAGGTTATTGTTGTAAACGATGGGAGTACGGACAGGACATCAGGCATCATTGAAGAATTTTCTGAACGGTATAAGCAGGTGCAGATTATTAAAAGCAAGACAAACCATGGCAAAGGGCTCAGTGTGAGAAAGGGGATGCTGAGTTCAAAGGGACAATATGCGCTCTTTACTGATGCTGACCTGTCAACCCCTATTAAAGAGGTAGAAAAACTGATAGAATGGCTTGAAAAAGGATATGACATTGCCATAGGTTCAAGAGGGTTAAAAGAGTCTGACATCCAGGTTCATCAGCCCTGGTATCGTGAAAGAATGGGGAAGGTATTTAACCTGTTAGTCAGGTTGCTTGTTGTGAGAGGTATTAAGGATACGCAGTGTGGGTTTAAATGTTTTAAAAAAGAGGTTATCAGGGATGTTTTTGACATGCAGACAATCACACGCTTCAGCTTCGATGTTGAGTTGCTCTGGATTGCCCTTAAAAAGGGATACAAAATCAAAGAGGTGCCAGTGCGATGGCTGAATGACGCACAGAGCAGGGTTAATCCTTTGATGGATTCCTCGCGTATGTTCTTCGATCTCATAAAGATAAGGATCAACGATTTGAGGGGGGGGTATGAGTAAGCTGTTTCCTCTTTATTCAGTACTGTTGCCAATAATTATTGGGATGACCGGAACTGCTATCCTTGTGTTCTACATCAGTCACTGGACTGTGATATTTCCAGATTCGGCTACATATCTTCATATGGCAGGGGAGATACAAAAGGGTAAATGGCATATTGATCAATGGGGAAGAGGGTCATATTCAGGCCCTCCTCTCTATCCGATGCTTGTTGCACTGGCAGAATGGATTATTTCTGGGTTTGATAGGGCCGGGAAAATAGTAGCTGTTGTGGCTGCATCTGCTGCCATTATCCCTTTATTTTTCCTGGCAAGACAATCTTATGGTGATAAGGCGGGTTTGGCGGTTATCCCACTTGTGGTACTGAATCCATTGTATCTGCAATATGTTTCTCAAGCCTTGACGGAATCTTTATTTACCTTCCTCTTTCTTATGGGGATTGTATTAACGCTTTATGCGCTGGCACAGAATTCGCCAATACTCTGGTTTACTGTAGGCATAATGGCTGGTTCTGCCTGGATGACGCGGGATGCAGGCATTATTATGCCATTTATTTCCTTCTTATGGCTTGCTGTTGGGATGTGGAAAAAGAGGTGCCTGCCTTTAGATATAGTGAGAAATAGTGGTGCTCTTTTATTAGGTATTATATTGATCTATGCCCCACTTAAGATTGTGATGACCATGGATCAGAAAGGCATGCCTAATTTGCATAAGACAAGTATTGCCTTTAATCTCATAATGCCTGACCTGAGAAATACAATGGAACGGGAGATGTTCACTGCAATGCTAAACGGAAGTAGTACGGAATATGCTTTAACAGAAGCACAAAGAGTCCCTCCAAAACTGTCGGATACATGGCAGCACTGGAAATTGATTCTCCGGAGATTTGGAGTCAATATAGTTGAAATGATAGAGTCAATTTATGACATACTGGGGTTGACTGCAGTATTATTTGTCTTAATAGGGATTTATCGAGGGAAGTGCTTATTTATTGGTTCATATATAATAATTTATCTCATATTTTATGCCGTTGCAGGTGGATTCACAGGGCCAATTTCCCCTGAGCGGTATTTAGTCCCGATAATCCCCCTTTTTGGAATTTGGGCTGTCTCCGGTATATTAATTGCAGGAAATTTTATTAGGAAGTTTAAGGTTAAACATCTTGAAAAAGCTATAATGTTACTATGCTTTGGGATTATTATAAGTATCTATTTTCAGGACATTATGCAACTGAGAATATTAGTCCAGCAAAAACTTAATAAGGTGGAATTTTACAAACAGTTGGGGGAAAGAATCAGGAAGGCCTCGCACGCTCATGGTATGGGAGAAATTTCTGTTATGACAAGGTCATCATATTTATCTTATTACTCAGGCGCATCTTTTTACTTGTTACCTTATGGAGAATATCCGGAGGTTATAAAATTTGCAAAACAAAAGGGTGTGGATTTCCTCTATGTGGATAAAAGTATGGTTTCCCAGCGCCCACAACTATCGTTTCTTTTGAATCCCTATACATCGTTGCCGGAGATTGAGAGAGTCTATTATAAACATTCCGGGAGAGACAATAATAAACTGTTAGCTGTGCTATATAAAATAAAAAAGTGATTTACATAATACTTGGGACAAAGGCACAATTAATCAAGATGGCCCCTCTGATGGTAGCTCTGAAGGAGAGAAGAATAGATTATGTCTATATCTCAACAGGGCAACACAAGGAGACGATGCATGAATTGCATCAAAACTTTGATATAAGAGAGCCAGATATAAGGCTGTATAATGGGGAGGACATAACTGGCGTTTTCCAGATGGCTTTATGGAGCGTAAGGATATTAACGAAGATTCTGGTCAATAAGAAGTTGCTTTTGAAGGATAACCGGGAGGGCATTGTCCTCGTACACGGTGATACCTTTTCTACTCTTCTCGGTGCGCTTCTCGGAAAATTGTTACGTCTGAAAGTAGCCCATATTGAATCAGGGCTCCGCTCATTTAATATATTTCACCCTTTCCCGGAGGAGATCACACGGATATTGACATTCTCTCTCACTGATTATTATTTTTGTCCTGGAGATTGGGCGGTAAGCAATCTCCAGAAATATCGAGGCTATAAGATTAATACCACACTGAATACACTCTATGATTCTCTAAAATTAGCAGTTGCGAATGAAGATCGTATCAAAGTTGACATCCCTCAGGTTCCTTACGCTATAGCGACTATTCATAGATATGAGAATATTTTTCACGAGGATAAGTTAAAGAAGGTTGTTGATATACTTCTTCGGGTATCGGAAAAGATTAAGATTCTATTTATCCTTCACCCACCAACAAAGAAAAATATGCATAGATTTGGACTATATGATCTGTTAGATAAGAATAAAAACATAGAACTAAGGCCACGGTATGACTACTTTGAGTTTATAAAATTGATGCGACACAGTGAATTTATTATAAGTGACGGGGGTAGCAATCAGGAAGAGAGCTATTATATGGGGCATCCATGCCTGCTTTTGCGTAAGGCGACAGAGAGGATTGAGGGGCTGGCAAAAAATGTTGTCCTTTCAAACTATCGAGACGATATTATTGATATATTTGTGAGGGATTATAAAAGATACAGAATTAATTCTGTATCTGCTGCAGAAAGCCCCAGCAAAATTATTGTTAACTTATTAAAGGAATTAATGTAGTATTTGATGCATATGGAAATGATGTCCGGTATCCCAACAGTTGAAGATTACAATGCTGTGCTAAATAGCGAGCTGTTTCTAAAAATGGAGATATTTTCGAATAATTTTTTAGAGAGAAATATATCTTGTCTGGCCAACTACAGCCGAAAGTGGGTGGCCGACCCTTTACATCAATGGAGCAGACAGTGGGAATATCCATTCGTTTTCAACAAGATTTTAGAATACACAAGTGGCTATCCTTCCTCTAACATAAAAATACTGGATGCTGGTTCCGGAATGAGTTTCTTCCCCTATTTTATAAGTTCCAATATCGATAATGCGAAGATAACCTGTTGTGATAGTGATTCATCCCTAAAGGATATATTCTCAAATGTTGTTCATCATTCTAAAAGTCAAGTAGATTTTATTATAGATGATATTGGGAAAATTCCTTACAAAGAAAACACGTTTGATATCATTTACTGCATTTCTGTCTTGGAACATACTGAAAACTTCGAACAGATTATCAGGGAATTCAAAAGGTTACTGAAATATAATGGTATACTTATTGTAACGTTTGATATATCAATAAGAGGGGACGCGGATATTCCGCCCAGAGCGGCGGAAGAGCTGCTTCAAACCTTGAATAAATACCTGGTGGGAGAACAAGGCATGCAATCTCAAACCTTGGTGGAAGGATTACTATCTACGAATGTTCTTACTACTGAGTACATAAGGGTATTTAACAGGAACTTGTTACCCTGGAAATTCCCTTTTTTAAGTGCCTTGAAACCATTCTTAAGATTTAGAATACCAACGAGTACTTTTATCAACCTGACTTGTTATTGTGGCGTATTCAGGAATGAAGGAGTTTAGTACGGATAATATTTTTAAACCAGAAAAATACTGGCAAGAGCGAGTCAGTGGAAGATTGGACATAGGTGTTGTTGGCCATCGTTCTTTTGGCAGAGCGTATAACAGTTATATTTATCAGAGGAGAATTGACCTTATATCAGATTTTCTTTGTCAGATAAACGTGGACCTGACGAAATTAAAAGTGCTTGATATTGGATGCGGTAGCGGATTTTATGTTGATTTCTGGAAATCGAAAGGTATCAAGGAATATGTTGGGCTGGATATTTCTAAAGATAGTGTTAATCAATTAAAGGCAAGATATCCTAACTATAGATTTATACATGCCAATATTACATTAGCTGAGACTTTGAGTAAGATTACTGAAACTTATGATATAATCACTGTGTTTGATGTCATGTACCACATAATTGATGATACCCGTGCTTCAATGGCGTTTAAGATGATGGAAAAGTGGCTCAGTGAAAAGGGGAATATTTTAATTTTCGATCAGCTTTTGGAAAGAGACTTCTTGCTGACGTCTCATGTTAAATTCAGGGGAAGGCAAAGTTACCAGAAACTACTGCAGGATGCTGGGTTACGGATAAATCATCATAAGCAGATGTTTTTGTTGTTGGTACCTCCTGTATTTGGAATTAAGTATTTGGATATTATGATATCCGGTGGATATAAATGTTTAGGCTTTTTCACCAAGAGCTTGGAGTGGTTCGGAAATATTCTGGGTTATAGTTTTTACCACTTAGACAATCTCCTACTCAGAGTTGGAGTACATATTCCAAATCATGAACTGCTTATCATAAAAAAGATAGGATAAGTTAATATCTAATGCGTGTCTGTTATTTCGGAACATATGATAGAAACCGTCCTCGTAACAGAAACATCATAAATGGATTAAAGGCGAATGAAATAGAGGTCATAGAATGTCATTATTCGCCATGGGGCGAGGTTGAAGATAAAACTGTCCTACAAGGAGTTCTAAATAAATTTGTTGTCTTTGTTCATTTCCTTTTTGCTTATTCATATCTTATCGTCCGGTACATTTTTATTGGATATCACGATGCAGTAATTGTGGGCTATCTTGGTCACATTGATATGTTTGTTGCAAGACCCCTTGCAACTTTAAGGGGGAAGCCCCTGGTATTTGACGCATTGCTATCCCTTTACGATACAGTGGTAAATGACAGGAAGCTTTCGGATCCGAATGGATTCATAGGCAGACTTTCTTTTTTTATAGACAGGACAGCTTGTCGTATGGCGGATATTGTACTATTGGATACAGATTCTCATATAGACTACTTTGTCAGAACCTTTCAACTTCCCCGGGATAAATTCAAGCGCATATTTGTGGGAGCAGATGAGTCCCAATTCTACCCTGCCAATCAATTGCACAACCAGTTAACTCGTCAACGATTAAGGGTCCTATTCTATGGCCAGTTTATTCCCCTGCATGGCATAGAATTCATTGTCAGGGCCGCAAAGATACTTGAAAAAGATAATGTGGAGTTTACGATTATCGGAAATGGACAAGAATATAAGAAAATACGTGACATAGCTGATGAAATGGATGTCTGTAATATCAATTGGATAGACTGGGTAGAGTATTACAGGCTTGTAAACTACATAAAAGAAGCGGATATTGTGCTGGGGATATTTGGAGATTCGGACAAGGCAAAGCGTGTAATACCGAATAAGGCGTTTCAGGCCATAGCCTGTAAGAAGCCGCTTATTACAGGTGATTCTCCTGCAGCTCGGGAGTTGTTCCTGGACGGTGAGAATGCACTTCTGTGCCAGACTAGTGATCCAAGGGCAATAGCTGAATCAATACGTCTCCTGAGAGACAATGAAAATCTGAGGATAAAGATAGGAGTTAATGGATATAATACATATTTATCACAATGTAACATCGAGGCCACAGGTAAACAGATGCTTGATGTTCTTATTTGGAGAGAGCAACCGAGATGACACAATGACGGCTTTAAATAAGAAAATTATCAGTATTCAGCATTGTCCGGTTAGCAAATTGCATGATATGACCAGTTGATAAAAATTACAT